>JAGDBK010000102.1 GCA_017959065.1 Clostridia bacterium
ATGAGCATGCAGAAGGTCTACGAGGGCTCTGAGACGGTCTTTGTTGAAGACCGCCCGGTCGGCTACGATCTCTACGACAGAGGCTTCTGCATGCCGTCAGATATTAAGATGACGGACGAAGATATGCAGCTGATAATCAGCGCGGTCAGAAGCTGCTTCTGACCGGGAGGAAGCTATGGGGGGACTTGATCATATAGCGTTGATCTGCTCGTCCTTTGAATCCCTGGATTTTTACGGAAAGCTTGGGTTCAAGGAGCGGACCAGATTCATGCGCCAATACGACACGGTGGTCTTTATGGACGGATGCGGCATCTCTCTTGAGATGTTCATAGACGGCCGTCATCCGGACAGAGCGTCCTCACCGGAAAACAACGGCCTGCGGCACATCTGCCTCGTGGCAGACGACTTTGAAGGCACAGCGAAGACATTCGGTGTCACCGAATTCAAGACCAACTTCTTCGGCAAAAGATGCTTCTTCATTAACGACCCCGACGGCCAGCCGGTGGAGATCAGAGAGTAGCGGACAAAGGCCGAAGGCGGCAAGAAGAACCGGGAAGCACAGCCGGCGGCGGAAAGGTCGCAGTACCGACCGGATGGCGCCCACGGCCTCGCAGGAGGCCCGGGAAAGCCGACAGCGGTCGGAAGTATTAGAAATATTACCTGACACGTAAAAGGGAACTAACCATGTTCTGGACGATCGTAGGAATAATCTTATTATGTTTGCTCGGACTGCTGGCGGTACTGGGCCTTATAGCCGTTATTCTGAAGCCATCTTCGGTCTATTCAAACAAGCCGGAGCAGAAGAATCCCTTTGAAGGAAAAAAAGTAATATTCGTCGAAGACGAAAACGATAAAGAAAACGCCGACGGAGTCAGGGGCCACCTTGAAGCCGCGGGCGACTCACAACCGAGACGCGGACTTTATATAAGCTTCTGGAAAAGAGTACTTGACATAATACTCTCATTCGGTGGGCTTGTAATATTGAGCCCGGTCTTTCTGTTTTTAAGTCTCTGGATCATCTTCGACGACCCGGGACCGGTGCTCTTCACACAGAAGCGTCTGGGCAGGAACAAGCAGTTTTTCAAGCTGCACAAGTTCCGCTCGATGAAGATGTCAACACCGCACGACAAACCCACGCACATGCTGGACAATCCGCAGCAGTATATCACCAGAGCAGGCAGATTCATAAGAAAACACTCACTTGACGAGCTCCCCCAGATCTGGGACATATTCATTGGCAATATGAGTGTCATAGGACCGAGACCGGGCCTCTGGAACCAGGACCTGCTTACTTCAGAACGCGACAGGTACGGCGCGAACGACGTCAAACCGGGGCTCACAGGGTGGGCCCAGATCAACGGCCGCGACGAGCTAGAGATCCCTGTCAAAGCCAAGCTCGACGGCGACTACGTAAAGAACATAGGCTTCAAGATGGACTGCAAATGCTTCTTAGGCTCGATAGGCGTCTTCAAAGGCGATAAAAGCGTCGTCGAAGGCGGCACCGGGGAGATGAAGAAGAAGGAGAAAAGGGAATGATTAAGGCTAATAAACGCATTTTCTTTTTTTCACAGCGTTTTCTAACTGCGTGCTCTTTCGGACTAGAGTCAAGGAGTCGCTGAACAAATCGATTCAGCGGAGCTCCGTTTGATTGTTTCTGATAATTATCTTTGTTTCGGCAGAAAAACTCTGAATTTCTTTGAATCCGGGCCTTTCGGACCGCTTTTTATTCACTTTCCCGCGGATGTCTCCGCAAGAAGGCACAGCTGTCCCGCAGAAAAAACCATGGCCTGCCCGGCTCTTGTGCACATCTGCAGATTCGCGCTTCCGTAGAGCATTTTGAACCGGTTCGTTTTTCCGGAATAACAAGAAGCTCGATTACAGGGCGAGACTTGTTCTCCGGTCCATATTTGTTTTTCCCCATTCCCTGACACCTTTCTTTTCCCGGTGTGTATAATTTGTGCTCGTGTCAAACATTTTTGTCAAGAGCGATTCTTAATCGAGGGGAATGTTGTACGCGGGTGCGATACGACTTGATCTGACTGCCGCCCCGGTGATAATTGAGGAAAGCTATTGAAAAAAGAGCGGGTTTTTGATATAATATAGTAGTTTATTCTTTTATGTAGCACCGGTATCTGCATCGGGAGGAAAACGAGTGAAAACTGAAGCAATTACCCTTCCGGGAACTCCCGGCGAAGCCGTCCCATATTTGTGCGGATGTGCGGTGAACGGGACCGTTCCCGCCTCCGACCTGATATCCGGCATGGATCTTGACGCTCTGTATCTGGAGGCGGCACGTCATTCGGTGGCTGCGGCGGTCGGTCAGGCACTTGAGAGCGCCGGGATTTCGACTCCGAAGTTCAGAGAGGCGGTCGGCCGGGCGCAGAGAAAGACAATACTGCTTGATCACGAGAGAGCGGCCGTCTCCGCAAGGCTGAATGACGCAGGGATCAGATATCTTTTTATGAAGGGTTCTGTCATAAAGGATCTGTATCCTAAGTTTGGTATGCGCGAAATGGTCGACTGCGACATTCTGTTTGACAGAGACAGGGCTTCCGACGTCCGGGATATCATGGTGTCGATGGGGTACGCCGTCGAAACATACGATGTCAGCAATCACGACATATATGTGAAAAAGCCGGTTTACTGTTTCGAGATGCATCGCGAGCTCTTTGACATGAACGAAAACCCGGAGCTGGCAGCATACTTTGAGAACATTAAGATCATTTTGCCGGACAAAGTCGGAGACTGCTGCTGCCGGTTATCCGACGAAGATCTCTACCTCTACCTGCAGGCACACGACTACAGTCATTATTCCTTCGGCGGCACCGGGATCAGGAGCCTGCTTGACACCTACGTCTTCCTGAAAAGATATTCGGACAAGATTGACTGGGATTACATTGAGCAGGAGACAGGGAAGCTCGGGGTGTCTGAATTCGAAAAGAAAAACCGTTCTCTGGCTGCGCATCTTTTCGGCGGCGAAGAGCTGACTGCCGAAGACAGAAAAATGCTGGAGTACCGACTGGAATCGGGCACGATGGGAACCATGGAGCACATCGTGAAGAACGGTGTGAAAAACAGCGGGAACGGCTTTGCGGGCAAGGTGCGGTATGTCATCGGCCGCTTATTCCCGCCGTTGAGCGAGATCAGGAGATACCACCCGTTTTTCTGGAAGCACAAAGTGCTTCTGCCGTTTTTTCCGATCTACCGTATTTGTTATTCGGTCAGAAAAAAAAGATTTTCGCGCAAACTGAAAGCCATTATAAAGCCCTGAGAGGGCTGATTTGCGCAAAAGATTTATTCAAGGCCCTCGGAGGGATTCATGAACACTTTTTCGGTTTTGATGTCTGTCTATAAAAATGATTCTCCGGAGTATCTGGAGATCGCCCTTGACAGCATATGCGACAAACAGACAAGAAGACCGGACGAAATCGTCGTCGTATTTGACGGCCCGCTAACCGAACGGCTTCTGGACGTCCTTTCGCGCTTCAGGGCGGGCAGGGAGGATCTGGTCCGCTATCTTCCTCAGGAAGTCAACAGAGGCCTCGGCGAGGCCCTCAGGATCGGCTCCGAGGCATGCCGCGGAAACTATATCATCCGTATGGACTCGGACGACGTGAGCGATCCCGAGCGCTTTGATAAGCTTGCGGGATTTGTGGATGCCCACCCCGAGATCGATGTTGTCGGAACCGATATCGCGGAGTTCGCTGAATCTCCCGATGAGGAAAACAAGCGTGTGAGAGCGTGTCCGGAGAAGCATGATGATATTGTCAGGATGGGGAAAAAGAGAAACCCTATGAATCATGTTTCGGCATGTATGAAAAAGAGCGCTCTCGAGAAGGCGGGCGGGTATCAGACGCTCCTCCTGCTTGAAGATTACTATCTCTGGCTTCGTATGATAGCGGCGGGATGCAGGCTTGCCAACATAAACGAGTCGCTGGTATATGTCCGCGTCGGCAACGGTTTTGATAAGAAGCGCGGTTCCAAGGAACGCATAAAGGGCTGGAAGGTGCTTCAGGATTTCATGGTGGATCACGGGATGATAACCAGGAGCGAAGCCCGAATGAATATGCTCTACATAAGAGTCTTCGTCAATACTCCTGCATGGGTGAAAAAGATCATTTACAGCAGGTTCCTGAGGAATTAACGGTATGATCAGGATCCTCCACGTCGTCAGCAGTCTGAATATCAACGCCGGGATGATGAGCGTTTTGATGAACTGCTACCGAAACATTGACAGAAACAGGATACAGTTTGATTTTCTGGCGCTGTACGACTGCGCCGAATCGCATGAGTCTGAGATCAGGAGTCTTGGAGGAAGGACTTTTCTTCTGAAGAACACGGCTCTTCTCCCCTTCAATCAGAAGGGAGTCAGGATCTTTTTCAGGGAGCACCGGAACGAATACGCCGCCGTGCACTGCCACCCGATCTGGGGAGCCGAGCTGGTTGCCCGCGAGGCGAAAAAGGCGGGCGTCCGGCATATTATTCAGCACTCACATTCGACAAGATTCGCCGAGAGCAGAAAGAGCGAGATCAGAAACAGATTTCTTTTGAAGTTCATCGGTCTCTATGCCACCGATTATATCGCCTGTTCACCCGAAGCGGCCTTTCTGTTCGGGAAAAGACGCGCTCAGTCGGGACAGGTAATGATCCTTCCGAATTCGATCGACACGCGGCAGTATTCATTTGACGGCTCTCTCAGACGGAGTTTCCGTGAAGAGTACGGGATCGCGGAAGAGACCGAGGTGATCGGAAACGTCGGAAGGATGGCGGCGCCTAAGAATCAGCTCTTTATTCTGGACATCTTCTCGGCCTTCTTACGGATCCGTCCCGATTCGGTGCTGTTTATCGTAGGCGACGGCGAACTGCGCGGAGAGATAGAAAAAAAGATCGAGGAGCTTAAACTCGGATCTTCCGTCGTTCTGACGGGGAAGAGAAGAGATATCCGCGCGGTCCTTTCGGGACTCGATTTGTTCCTTATGCCTTCTGTCTTCGAGGGGGTTCCGCTCTCGGCGCTTGAGGCGATGTCGTCCGGCCTGCCGTGCCTCGTGAGCGATTCTGTAACCAGGAGCATCTGCGCCGAGGGAGTGACCTTCTTCCCGCTGGAAAAAACTCCTGAAGAGTGGGCGCGGCAGTGCGCAGCCGCCCTTGACTCGGCTCGCGGGAAAGACAGGACCCGCGTTTCAGGCATGATAGAAGAAAAATTCGATATAAGACAGACGGCAAAAAGGCTGGAATCCTTCTATCTCGAACTCGTTTAGAACACCTCGGTTCACGCGACCGTCAAATACCAATCAGGGATGATCAAATAATGGGAGACATCACAGAGGGAACGTTTTTAGCGGAACGTTTGCTTGGGATAAGCGCATATCTGCTGCTTACTCTGTTTTCATATCTGGCAATCAAGAGCGCAAAGAGTTATGAAGACATATCAAGAACGCTGAATATTACGCTTCTGATCCTTTGCGTTATGGCGTTTTTCTATGTTCCGGCGACTTCGGCTGATCTGTTCAGGTGGCGCAAGATCATTGCCAATTGGGATCAGATGAGTTTTCGTCAGTTTTTCAATTCCACTATGAAAACGTCGTCGACTCCGTTGGCTTATCTGCTTTTTTATATAACAGAAAAGGCCGGAATTCCCGGGTTGCTCCCGTCCTTTGCATGTTTCGTTTATCATCTTGTCGTTTTCAGCATAATCAAATCCGAGACGAAAAGAAGGAATCTGACAGCGAAAGCTGTGTCGGTCGTCTATTTTTTCTTTATGTCGCAGGGGCTGTTCCTTGGAGTGATAAGCAGTATAAGAAACGGGCTTGCTTTTGCTATCGCGGCGTACTGCGTTTATAAGGATCTCGTTCTTAAAGAGAAGCGATTATTCTATTGTATTCTGTCGCTTTTTTCCATCTTTATTCACGTTTCGATGGTTCCGCTTGTGGCCATCTATCTTTCGATTTCCGTTTTCCTTGGATGGTCGCAAACCACATGGATAAACAACTTTATTAAGTTTTTGCTGTTTACTCCGCTGGTCTACTACGTGATCAATTTCCGATCGGATCTTATTGAACTGGTCACCGAGAAGGCTGAAAACTACCTTTCGGGGAATTATTATTCTTATCGGTGGGAGTTTCTGATAGCCATTATGGCATGGGGCTGTATGGTTTATATTATCGCAAGGTATAAGAAATCTTTCTTTGATAATAATATGACGAGCCTGTTCGTATACTGCGTGGTTATCCTTGTTATGGTCATCCTGCTTATCAAGTCATATTCGATATTCCATAGGTTTACAAACTTTGTCAACGTGCTGGCTATCCCAATACTTCTTAAAACGTGCGACGGAGAAATGCGCGAGGGAAACATCGTATTCAACAGAAACATTCTGATCATTTCTGCCGCCATCCTGCTTCTGGCGTGCACCAGAGGCGACCTTTGCGGATATAAATTTCTCGCTTTCAGCTAAGAGAACGGCCAGGTGGTATTATGAACAGAGAAGAATTGAAGCGTATGCACGCATTTCTGCTTGAGGACCTCAAATGGTTTGACGAGCGCTGCAGGAACTACGGGATCTCCTATTCACTCGCTTACGGGACTTTGCTGGGAGCGGTAAGACACGAAGGTTTCATTCCGTGGGACGATGATCTGGATCTGATCATGACCCGGGAGAATTACGATAAGATGATGAGCCTTTCGGACGGTTTTCGCGACGGTTTCCGCAGGCTGGAAAACTATAGGACGGATCCGAAACTTCCGATCATTTACGGCCATCTGGCGGACAGCAGAGTGTCGGTGTATCACAAAGACTCTCCTCAGGCCAGGAGGGATCTGCATATAGATATCTCAGTTTGCGACCGCATTTCCGACGTATCCCCGAGACGGCTGAAGGCACGCAGTCTGCATGCTCTCTTTCTGACCCGGCTGTTTGCGTTCAGAAGGGGACAGGTCTCCACGGGAGGCAGCAGCAAACTGTTGAAGACAACCGTTCTAAAGATCGGAAAACTCATGTTTTCGGGATGTTCGGACGAAAAACTTGAGAAAAAGATCCTGAAGGCTGCGGGTACTGACAGCAAAGGTCCTCTGATGGCTCCGGTCGCCTCTCCCTACGGATTTGTTGAGGAACTGCTCCCGGCGGAGTATTACGAAGAAACGGTATACCGGAGATTTGAAGATACATCGGCTCCGATCTTTTCGCGCTGCGACGAGATGCTGAGAAAAAGATACGGAGATTATCTGACGCTGCCTCCTGAAGACCGGAGATACGCCGGAATTGAGCAGTTGGTTCTGGAGCCCACGGAAGGGATCTGACAGAGAACTGTTTCCTTTTCCTAAAAGTACGGAGACGTGAGATGAACAAAAAAAACAAGGTTCTTTTCAAGAATCTGGCAATATTTGCGCTCGGAAGCGTCGGATCCAAACTTATACTTTTCCTGCTTGTCCCTGTATATACGAATTATATGACGAAAGACGAATACGGGATCGCGGATCTGGTATTTACAGTCGGACAGATCCTGGTCCCGTTCGTTTCCGCGGGGATTTTCAACGCAGTTATCAGGTTTGGTATCTCCAAGAATTACAAACGCGAGAACGTCCTGCGGAACGCATGCCTCATCGCGGCCGCGGGCACCGTCCTGATGGTTTCGATAACACCTGTATTCGGACTTTTTCCGTCACTCAGGGAATGGAAATGGTTTTTGTTCCTGTATGTGATATCGGATCTTTATTCGTCGATCGGCTGTAATTACCTCAAGGCAAAGGAAAACAACAGGGCATACGCCTTCATCAGCATAATCCGGACTGCCGTTCTTGCGGGTTTGAACATTTTCCTGCTTGTATTTCTCAACAAAGGCGTCAGGGGATATCTGTCTTCGACTATTATAGCATCCGGTGTTGCGTTCATCTTTGCCGTTATAGCCGGGAAGACGGTCACAGACCTGCGCAGATCACATCCGGACCGTTCTCTTCTCAAAGAGATGCTCGCTTACTCCGCCCCGCTTATTCTCAACGGCGTATCGTGGTGGGTCATCCACTCGTCGGACAAGATCATGATAAAGGTGATGATAAGCGCCGCGGCTCTGGGGCTGTTTTCGGTCGCAGGGAAGATCCCGTCTGTGATCAACGTGATCGTATGGGTCTTCTCTCAGGCGTGGGACATATCATCGATCAAGGAAATTGAGGACGCACGGGATACGGGGTTCTTTGCCAGAGTGTTCTCGATGTACAGTTTCAGCACTTTTCTGGTCGCCATAATCGCTATCGGCCTCACCAAGCCGTTCATGGCGATCTATGTCGGAGCAGAGTTCCGAGAATGCTGGGTCTTTGTGCCTCTTCTTCTCGTAAGCGCCGCAAACAACGCTATTGCCACCTATTTCGGCTGTTTTTACACAGCACTGAAAAAAAGCAGGCTCTCGATGTACTCGACCCTCGTTGCCGCGGCTGTAAACGTTGTGGTCAACTTCTCGCTGATTCCCTTCATCGGGATCTGGGGGGCTGTCATCGGTACGCTTGTGTCATATATTGCCCTTGCACTTTTCAGGATGATCACCGTCCTGAAGCTGATCGCGATATCGATCGATCTTCGCTCTTTCATAATAAGTTACCTGCTCGTACTTGCTGCCGCTATAGCGGTCTCTCTTGATTTTTACGTTTACATTTCATCGGCTGTTGTTCTTGTCCTGTTTATCGCCGTCAACAGAAAATACGCTGTTGAGACAATAAAAAAGGCGGCTCAGACGGTTTCAGGCCTTTTGAAAAAAGGCAAACAGTGATATGAACGAAAGGTCCGGAAAGTCGGCCGGTTATTGATTTGACGCCTTATTATATTCGAAAGGATCCTGTAAACAAGCCCTTATTCTGAATTCAGGCCTGAGCTCCCGCATGGGAGTCCTCACCTCCGAACATCCGAAATGCATGACGGAGATCTGGTCTTTGAAATTGAGGTCTTCGACCGTGTCGTCGCGTCTCCGGTCTCCTGTATGACGGTATCGTCGACGCTTCCGCTGCCCGACAAGGACTTCAAGGCAAGAGTGGCTGACGGAATGGTGACGGCTGTCGGCGTCGATATCTTCAACGAGGCTATGGAGGCGCAGGCGTTCTGTCCGATGAAGCCTTCGGCGCATCCGGAAGGGAGCCTGCCGTCCCCGCTTCCGAGCGCGAGCTGATACTGAGAAACATAGTCGGGGTGGACAGAGTTGTCTGCCAGAAAACCGTCAGCTACCGTGAAAACCTTGAAAAGCTCAGGCCGGATATCGTTGTCTGCAGCGGAATCTGTGACGGTCCGGACTCGGCGGTGCGGAATGAGATTGCGTCTGTTCTCGCCTCGTACGGCGGAAGGCTGGTCGATCTTTCCAGTTTTTGACATTCTGATATACTGATAAGTCACGGTCCGGGCGGACCGATGAGGCGACCTGCCAAAAAAGGAGTAACAAATGATCAGTATAGTCGTTCCTGTGTACAATGTGGAAAAGTATGTGGAAAAATGCATAGAAAGCATTCTCTCGCAGACGTATAAAGACATCGAGGTGCTTCTGATCGACGACGGATCGCCCGATTCCTCGGGTGAGATCTGCGACCGGTTTGCTTCTCTTGACAGCCGGGTCAGGGTCATACATACCCCTAACCGGGGCGTCGGAGCGGCCAGAAACACCGGGATCGCAAATGCCCGCGGCGAATATATCGGGTTCGTCGATTCGGACGACTGGCTCGAGCCTGACATGTACGAGACCCTTCTTGCCGAGCTTGCTGCAGCCGACGCCGACATCTGCGAATGCGGATGGTTTATCGAGTATTCCGGGTCTACAAATATCTCGGTCCCCGAAAGGCGGCTGTGGACCGGTGATGATACCGCCAGGGGTTATTTCCTTGAGACGATCAGCGTTTACTGCTGGAGCAAACTGTACAAACGGCATCTTTTTGAAAAGGTTCTGTTCCCGGAGGGGCGTACGTCCGAGGATGTATCCGCCGTCTGCTTTTTCGCTGTTGAGGCGGAGAGCGTCCTGACGATCGACGTCCCCCTCTATCATTACCTTCAGAGAGCCGGAAGCATGGTCAATGATCATACGATGCAGCGGCTGGCCGACTACTGGACCGCCCAGAAGGCGAAATACGAAAGACTCGGTAATACCGATCTTTTCAAAAACGATCCCTTCCTGTCGGACAGGCTTCTTATGCACTGCGGCAGGGGAGTGTCAAAGATGTGGCGCTGGGGATATAAGAGCAGCGACCGCCGGGAAAACAGGGATCTCATCCGCGAAATGACCCGCTTTTCGAGAAATGAAATAAGAAAGGCAGGCATGAAGGGGTGGCCCGTCACCGTAAAGATCCCCGTTTTCCTGTCACGGTTGGGCGGCAGTTTCTCACTGTGGCTGGGGTACGTTCTGAATCAGCTTTACAGAAAGATCAACCCGAGGGATCTGCAGGGTTGACCCTGCCTTTCACAAGACGGACCGCTGTCTGTTGAATTAAGATAACAGCGGACCCCGTATCATAAAGACCGAGGATATGAGATGAGACCTGTTCCTGCGGATGAATACCAGCATATACTGCTTGGCATACTCAAAGCGTTTTCCGGGTACTGCGCGGAAAACGGCGTCAAACTGCTGCTTTGCGGGGGGACCGCTCTGGGGGCCGTTCGTCACGGGGGCTTTATTCCCTGGGACGACGATATCGATCTTTACATTGACAGAGAGGGGTTTGAGAAACTGACCGGACTTGCCGGGGAAGATCCTTATATCGACGGAGAAAAGCGGTACAAGATAATGCTGCCGGCTGTATTTCCCTCGGTCAATCCCTTCTTCAACGTTGTCGACTGTTCAACTGTGGCTTATCAGAAAAACATCTCGAAAAAGTATGCCGCGGGCGTCTGGATAGACGTTTTCTGTCTGTCATTCTGGGCGGATAACGAAAAAGAGGCCAGACGGCAGTACAGGCTGAACCGGTTTTACAGGAATATGAACAAGATCATCATCGGCGGGAACTACCGGGACCGGAAATACAGGATCTTAGAAGCGTTTGCCTTTCCGGTACGCGGACTGCTTCTGCTGCTCGGCATGAACAGCGAATACTGGTGCCGGAAGATGATGGCGCTTGACAGATACAGGTCCGGAGAATATGTGGGCAACATCTGCTGGCCGGACGGCTTTGAGAAGGAAAGATACCGGGCGGAGTGGTTTGCCGAAGACGAGGATATCCTTTTTGAGGATCTTCACTGCAGGATCGCAAAGGGATACGACAGCATACTGAAAAACTTCTACGGCGACTATATGACGCCGCCTCCGGAGGACAAACGCGTGCGCCACGATCCAGAGGCTTTTTATCTTGACTGACCGAACGATCCGATAAGGAGACTGTTTTCATGAACGCCGTCATAGTAATGTCCGGAGGAGTCGGAGCAAGGTTCGGATCGCCGATCCCCAAGCAGTATGTCAGGATCGCGGGACGGCCGGTGATCGACTACGTGCTTGACGCGGTCGAGGGATCGGCAAGGTGCGACAGGGCCGTGATCGTAATGGATCCAGAGCTTATCCCGATGTCTGATAAGATCGCGGGAGGCGGGTATGATATCGCCCCCGGGGGATCGACGAGGATAGCGTCGATGTACAGCGGCCTCTCGCTGCTGAATGAAAGATACGACTGCGGGAAAGTGGTGGTCGTCGACGCCGCGGCGCCTTTTATCACCCCGGGTATAATCGACGATTATTTTGACCTGCTGGACGAATACGACGCCGTCATAACGGCACAGAAGATCACCGGCGGGTTTACCGATATCTACGACAGCCGGCTTGACAGGGAAAAGTATATCATTACCCAGTCGCCTGAGGGGTTCAGGTTCAGACTTCTCTTCGACAACTTCGATCTGAACTTCCCCTATCAGGAAACCGCGGGCATGCTGCCCGACGGGTCGAAAAGGTATTACAATTACGGTTTTCAAAACAATCTTAAACTTACGTACGGGTATGAGCTGGAATATGCGGAATTCCTGCTTCGGAGGTTTGGAAGGATAACCGGGGATCAGCACAGCTGATTATTTTAGCGATTCGCGAAATGACAGACGTTTTCCGCGGCGGCAGCACGGCGCCTTCCTCTGTCTGGTCCGTGATAGTGAAGAATACCGCCGTTGACACTGCGCTTTTTCCTGTGAAAAACCGGTATTGTAATATGTCGATACGGGTTTTCACGCGTGTTCAGCGGAAAGGGTCGATCATCCGGACCGCTCAATAAGAACGGCCTGCCTGAGGCGCGCCGTTCAGATGGTTTCAGGAGTGTATTATGGAAATAACGGTTAAAGAGCTGCAACACGAGCTGTTTGGTATACTGATGGATTTTGACCGGCTGTGTTCGGAATTCGGAATACAGTATTCGTTAGGCGCGGGAACACTGCTTGGCGCGGTGCGTCACAAAGGATTCATTCCTTGGGATGATGACATCGATCTGTATCTGACGAGGGATAACTATAACAGACTGATGTCCCTCGGCGACGATGTTTTTGAAAAAAGAGGGTATTATCTTCAGAGATCCTTTTCAAAGGACTGGACTTTCGGGTATGCAAAGCTCCGCAAGAACAATACGACGTATATCGAGTATTATCAGCATAAGAACAGGGGCATGCATCAGGGCGTTTTCATCGATCTGATCCCGATAGACAATCTGAGCGACAACAGGATGTACCGCAAAATGCAGTGGTACGCATACAGGATCCTTGCGGCGAAGAGCCTTGGCCAACGCGGATACAACACCGATTCGGCGCCGAAGAAAGCGGCAATGGCCGTTTCGCAGCTGGCTCCTTCATTCCTTCTCCGTAAGATCTGCATCGATGAGAAGGACAGCGGATCGGGTTATGTTCATTCTTTTTTCTGCGCTGCGCATCGGCCTGAAAGAAACAGTTATCCGAGACAGTGGTTTGAAAGGTATGAAAGGCTGCCGTTTGAAGGCGCTATGCTGCCTGTGGTCAGCAACTACGCGGACGTGCTAACCACGCAGTACGGCGATTATCTTAAGCTTCCTCCGGAGGAGGAAAGAGTTGCCGCTCTGCATGCGATAGTAATTGATCTGAACCGCGCCTGGAGCGATGAGGAAATCGAAGCCGCGATTATTAAATTCGAGGCCTCGAAGAAAAAGGCGGAGGAAAAGCAATGATTCAGGTCAACCGGCGATTCGTTCGGGAGCACTGCCCGATTATTCCGTTTGTGCGAAAAAGGTTTGCCGGAATAATAAATCACTGAAGGAGACGTTGAAAAATGAAAGCACTGATTCTGAATTCCGGCCTCGGCTCCCGCATGGGAGTCCTCACGTCCGAACATCCGAAATGCATGACGGAGATCTCGGCGAGGGATACCATCCTCTCCAGACAGCTCAGACTCATTGCCGAGTCCGGCATAGAGGATGTCGTGATGACGACCGGTTATTACGACACCGTCCTCGTCAAATACTGCGAGAGCCTTGACCTGCCGCTGAAGTTTACGTTCGTAAAAAACCCTGTGTACGACAAGACGAACTACATATATTCGATCTACTGCGCGCGCGATTATCTGGACGATGACATCATCCTGATGCACGGAGACCTGGTCTTCGAGGCGGAGGTGTTCGAGCGGGTTGTCGCGTCTCCGGTCTCCTGTATGACGGTATCGTCGACGCTTCCGCTGCCCGACAAGGACTTCAAGGCAAGAGTGGCTGACGGAATGGTGACAGCTGTCGGCGTCGATATCTTCAACGAGGCTATGGAGGCGCAGGCGCTCTATCACCTGAAAAAGGATGACTGGAAGGTCTGGCTCGGAAAGATCGTCGAGTTCTGCGAGACCGGAAGGACGAAGGTGTATGCCGAGAACGCTCTGAACGAACTGAACGGTGCAGTCAACATCCACGCTCTCGATGTTCAGAATTCGCTTTGCGCCGAGATCGACAATCCCGAGGATCTCGCCGTGGTCTCCGCCAAACTGAAGGAGATCGAAGCGCGTACGGTCTATATGTGCTTTTCCTCTGATATAATCCACGGAGGACATATATCCATCATCAAGAAAGCGCAAAAGCTCGGCAGATTGATTATCGGAGTGCTTTCGGATGAAGCAGTGGCCTCATATAAGCGTGTGCCGCTGGTGCCGGCATCCGAGCGCAAGGTGACTTTTGAGAACATTGCCGGCGTCTACAAAGTCGTTGACCAGAATACGCTCAGTTATAAAGAAAACCTTGAAAAATACCGTCCGGATATAGTGGTCCATGGAGATGACTGGTGCACAGGATTCCAGAAGCCCATTAGGGATGAAGTGACGTCCATCCTTGCTTCTTACGGCGGCAAGCTTGTCGAGTACCCGTACAGCAGCGACCCAAAATACCGTGACATAGACGCCAGAACGAGAGCTGATCTCGCAATGCCGGATATTCGCAGAGGGCGGTTGAAGAGAGTCCTTGAAATGAAAGGGCTTGTCACGGCCATGGAGGCGCATGACGGGTTAACCGGGCTTATAGTCGAAAACACGGTTGTACATCAGAACGGAGGGGCGCATCAGTTTGACGCGATGTGGATCTCCTCTCTTTGCGATTCCACAGCCAAGGGCAAGCCGGATATCGAACTTGTTGATATGACGTCCCGCTTCCGCACTATTGAAGACATAACCGAAGTCACGACAAAGCCGATCATCTTCGATGGTGATACCGGAGGGAAGGCTGAACACTTCGTGTATACGGTTCGGACCCTTGAGCGCCTTGGGGTTTCGATGGTTATCATTGAAGACAAGACCGGCCTCAAGAAGAACAGTCTTTTCGGCACAGAAGTTGAACAGACCCAGGATTCGATTGAGAATTTCTCAGCGAAGATCCGCGCAGGAAAGAAGGCGCAGCGCACCAAGGAATTTATGATATGTGCAAGAATAGAGAGCCTGATCCTTGAAAGAGGAATGGACGACGCTCTCGAAAGAGCCTTTGCATTTGTCGAAGCGGGGGCGGACGCAATAATGATCCACAGCCGCAAAAAGGATCCCGGAGAGATCGTTGATTTTATTTCGAAGTTCCGTGAACAGGATAAGATCACCCCGATAGTTCTTGTACCTACCTCTTTTAATTCGGTAAAGGAAGAAGAGTGGAAGGAACTCGGCGCAAACATCATCATCTACGCAAACCAGCTGATGAGAGCAACAGTTCCTGCAATAACGCAGGCAGCGACTATGATCCTAGAGAATCACAGGTCTGAGGAGTGCGATAAAATGCTGATGCCTTTTTCCGAGATCATAAGGCTGATACCGACAGAAGACTGAAGGATGTCTCAGAAGATCATTTCCCCCGAGAATAACTACGCGGGGCTTGACAGCTGGCTAGATGAGAACAAAATCAGAAAGCTGTTTCTTGTCTGCGATGGATCGATAAGATTCCTGACCGATATTTCCAACAAGATCCTGAAACTGGAAGCGGATGGCCTCCGCATCGTTCGTTTTTCGGATTTTGAACCGAACCCATTGTATGAGTCTGTCGTCGCCGGGGTAGGATTGTTCTGGAAAGAGAACTGCGACGGCATCATGGCTGTCGGAGGCGGTTCGGCGATGGATGTCGCGAAATGCATCAAGCTGTATTCGAACATGGATTCAGACGGAGCGGACGGTGCGTTTCTGACTATCAGGATCCTCTCAAACGATATCCCGTTTCTTGCCGTGCCGACTACAGCGGGTACCGGATCTGAGGCAACAAAATACGCTGTCATATACTATGGCGGAAAAAAGCAGTCCGTGACAAGCGACAGTTGCATTCCCGGTACGGTTCTTCTTGATCCGGGCACTTTGACTACTCTTCCTGTCTATCAGAAAAAAGCCACGATGGCCGACGCACTCTGCCATGCTGTGGAATCCTTCTGGTCGGTGAACAGTACTGAAGAGAGCATGAGATACTCGGAGAATGCTCTGCGCGGGATTCTGGATAATATGGCCGGATATCTTGCAAATGATCCTAAGGGGAACGAGGGGATGATGACTGCGGCGCATTATGCCGGAATGGCCATCAATATCTCACAGACTACCGCCGGACACGCAATGTGCTATAAGATAACAAGCCTTTTCGGAGTCGCGCATGGGCATGCTGCTGTGCTCTGCGACCGAGTGCTGTTTCCGGATATGATTGCCAACGTTGGCAATTGCATTGATCCGAGAGGGCAGGATCACTTGAAAAAAACTCTCGATAATATCGGGACAGCAATGGGATGCGAAGGCGCCGCGGACGGCGCGCAGAAGTTTGCTGAGATCTTTGACCGGCTGGGGCTCGGCATACCGGAGGCTTCTAAGGGCGATTTGGAGGAACTGAGAACAAGCGTAAACCCTGTGAGACTTAAGAATCATCCTGTAAAACTTGACGATGTCTCCATTGACCGTTTGTATCGCTTGATTTTAAGGGAAAAACCATGAAAGTTGAAAGACTGTTCGACATTATCGGTGCGGATTTCTACACCGGAGTTCCGGATTCGCAGCTAAGGGCGCTGTGTGATTTCCTTATGAGCAGATACGGAACAGACCCCAAGCATCATATAATCGCTGCAAACGAGGGGAACAGCACCGCCATCGCGGCGGGGTATCATCTTGCAACCGGCAGGGTTCCTGTCGTTTACATGCAGAACAGCGGAGAAGGAAATATCATCAATCCGGTTGCAAGCCTTTTGAACGACAGGGTCTATGCTATCCCGGTGATCTTCATAATCGGATGGAGAGGGGAGCCCGGTATTCACGACGAACCGCAGCATATTTACCAGGGAGAAGTCACCCTTAAGCTGCTGAATGACATGGACATCAGGTCGTTCGTTATCGGCAGGGATACTTCCGAAGACGAACTGAGGAGTGTGATGGGCGAGTTCAGAACCTCTCTCGCGCAAGGCAAAGATGTCGCTTTTGTGATCCGAAAGGGCGCGCTTGAGAATTCCGAAAAAGTCGTTTACAAAAACGATAACACGATGAAACGCGAAGATATCATCCGGCACATCGTGGAAGCCTCAGGCGAAGACCCGATAGTAAGCACTACCGGAAAGGCCAGCAGAGAACTGTTCGAGATCCGCGAAGCCAACGGACAGAGCCACAAATACGATTTTCTCACCGTTGGTTCCATGGGACACAGTTCGTCCATAGCTCTCGGAGTTGCGCTTAACAAACCCGACAGGCGAGTATGGTGCATTGACGGAGATGGAGCGGCGCTTATGCATATGGGGGCTATGGCTGTAATAGGCGCGAACAAACCTGAAAATCTGATTCACGTTGTTATCAACAACGGTGCTCACGAGACTGTGGGCGGTATGCCGACGGTTGCTGAATCAATTGATCTGACGGGCATTGCAAAAGCATGCGGATATCCGTATGCATCCCGCGCTGAAAGTTTTGAGGCTCTGGACAGCGAACTTGAAGCGGCTAAAAGAATAGGAGAGCTTAGCCTGATAGAAGTTGCGTGCTCCATAGGGGCCAGAGACGATCTCGGACGCCCCACAACGACTGCGGCGGAGAACAAACAGGGGTTTATGGGCTTTTTGGGGAACATGAAACTGTGTGCACCGGACAACCATGGGTCTGATTAGGCGTTCGTTTGGCACGTCCATGTGCGAGTTATACGATTCAGGTCGGATTTTTATGATGTCCGATTTTGTTGACGAAAAAAACGAATTCTTCGCCTCTACTCCCATTTTCGTTGATAATGGTTTTTAGACGGGCAGGGCAAACGGGTCGTCGATATCAAGTTTGCCTGCCACAATATAAATGTCCACGATTCGTTCGTTCGGCCCTACCTCGGCGATACGCTCGTTGTCATGCTGATCTGGTGCGTCCTGCGGATCGTATTTCCGACAGGGAAGCCGTGGCTGTCGGCGGCAGTGTTCCTGTTTGCCGTCCTTGTCGAGACAACGCAGATCTTTCCGCTGTGCGATCTGCTCGGCGTCGATAACCGGCTTCTCCGGACGCTGATGGGCACGTCGTTCGCGTGGGGCGACATCGTCGCCTATCTCGCCGGGTGTCTGGTCACCGCCGCAGGGGATCTGATACTGACGAAAAGAAAGATAGGCGCCTGACGCAGGACGCTCACATGATCCTATGCAAAGAGGGCAGGAAATGAAAAAGCACTCTGAATCCGCGCTGAAAAAGAAATACGCGGAAACCGGAATAAAACAGAACAGGCTTGAGTCGCTGTTTGACTGCCTCACCGCCAGCGCGGCGTTCTATTATTATCTTGAATACGAAGACCTTCTGCGGGTGATCCGTATTAACTGCGGCATCGCGGAAGAGGAGTTCCTGCGGCTCGTTCCGATTATTTCGATCGACGACAGACATTCGTTTATCCTCGGGAACGGAAAAGAACTCTGGGACGGCGGTCCGGACGTGACCGTCCTTGTATCCAAAGGGATGGTGCTGGGGCTCAACACGGATCTCAGCGAAGAGGACGCCGAGCGTTACCTTGAACTCGGCGAAGAATACGACGGACCGTCGCCGGTCGTCCGTCACTGGGACGAGGTGCAGGAACTGAGACAGAAAACAGCCGGCAAGCCGCTGTACTTTCCGCCGGATCTGCTCGATTATGCCGACGAGGACTACTTTGAGGAGACTCCGCAGACAGAGGCGATGCTGTGGTTCCTCATGAATACGCCGGAGTTCGACCGGCACGAGTACGACCCCGACGGTGAGATCGACGAGCCACGATGGAACGCATCATATGATGCGGTGCTATCCATCATCGATTCCATCAAAGGCAACATTTCCAATCCTGCTGGGAGGATGCAGAGAGACGTCGATTATCTCGGAGTTCTTGGCTTTTCATTCCGGAACAAAGATGAGGTAAAACAGTTTGCCGCTCTTTACGTCGATCTTTCAAACAACACGCGCAGTCCGGCGAACCGCGGATTCACTCCGAACGAGATGAATGGGAACATAATCACCGGAAATCCGTCGAACAGAAGATACGGGTCCTTCGCCCGTACGCTTCCGGGACTTTCGCACGAGAAAGAAAAAAAGCCCGGTCCAAACGCTCCATGCCCCTGCGGAAGCGGGAAAAAGTTCAAGAAGTGCTGCGGAGCGGGAGGCGGCTGATGCTCAAGGAAGTCCTTGATTATGATATCTGGCCGGTCAAACAGTCTGTTTATGATATGATAAACAAGATAGTCGCATAGGAAAAGATTGAAGCAGTGTTTTCGTCCGGGAGAAGTGTGAATTGATAAAAACCGCTGAAGAAATCGCCGGAAAACTGAAAGAGATAATTGAGAAAAACGGTACGGGCTACCTTGCGGATGAACCTTACCGGGTATATAAAGAACTGATCAAAACCGGAAGCGCCGACAGGAAAACAGCCGGAGCTATTCTGTGTTTTCTGGTCAGTAATCTTGGCGGTAAAACTGAGTGGAGTTGTGACGCAGCAGATCTGTTCAGGGCTGTTCAGAAAGAATGCGGATTTAATAAGAAGCTGGCGGACAGACTGGTAGAAATCGTTCTTTGTCTCTACTCTCCGTCGAACAGACAGAAGTGGGATAAAAAGGACGGCGAAGGCCTTCGAACTTTCCTTGATGAGGTTTTTTCATACACGTGGAATGGATTTGCAGTCTGGGATGAGGGAAACGGAACGATTGACTGCTCATATGAAGCCAATATCGTTTTAAAGCCGACGGATGAAGTCTCTGAAAACAGGGAATTGGTCCTGCTTCTTAAAAAGAACCCGTTTGCGAGGAAGGAAGAGATTCATAACCTTTTCGAGAAGAAGCTGCAAATGTATCTTGACAACGATTTTAAAGAGTACTGCACATGTGATGATTATTATCCTCCGGTAGCGGAAGATTATGAGATCGGGTACAGTGTGTCTAAATGGAGTGAAAAGCACGGATTCGAAGTCATCTCATGCGAAGGTGACGGCGGAGAAGGAGATTACGAACCGAAGATCCGGAGAAACCGGTAGCTTTGCAGACCTGTCCGATATCTAATAACATGAAAAGAAAGCGCCTCCTCTTCGCCGTATCGGCGGTTATACTTCTCGTTATCGAGATCCTCATCGGTCTCTTCGTTCACGATTCCTTCGTCCGCCCGTACCTTGGCGACACTCTTGTCGTGATCCTCATCTGGTGCGTCGTTCGGATCGTGATACCCGACAAATTCGTATGGCTCTCCGGGTCGGTGTTCCTGTTTGCCGTTATCGTCGAGGTGTCGCAGATATTTCCGCTGTGCGATGTGCTGGGCATCGAGAACAGGCTTATCCGGACGCTGATGGGGACGTCGTTCGCGTGGGGGGATATCGTCGCGTATCTTGC
>JAGDBK010000103.1 GCA_017959065.1 Clostridia bacterium
AATCTTTGGAGGATATCATCGATGTGATCCGGGATTCCGTAGATATCATCGATATCATGAAGCCGGTTTTCAACTTCAAGGCCTCCGGCGAGGACCTGCCGTGGAAGAAGAAAGGAAACAGTCAGGATCCAGGGGCGCTTGACCCGGAGGACTGTGATTGAAAGGGGTGCTGTCGAGTCGATCGGCAGCACCCTTTTGATTGCTGTGATATGTGTGGAAAGATGCC
This sequence comes from Clostridia bacterium, assembly GCA_017959065.1. Taxonomy (GTDB): domain Bacteria; phylum Bacillota; class Clostridia; order Oscillospirales; family CAG-272; genus RGIG2161. The sequence goes on from JAGDBK010000103.1 coordinate 227, forward strand.
TGCGCACTCTGGTTTGCGGCCGTGGGATGATTGACTGTTGTACCGCGCGGTGGTATAGTGACAGAGAGTTAATGTGCCCACAAAAACGGAGGACCCAGCATGGCAAGGCCTAAGAAAAATGACGCCCGCACGGTCACATACAAGGTGCGGCTCAGTGAAGAGGAGAACCGTATCCTGACAGAGACAGGTGAGTCTGCCGCCGCCCCCAGATCAGAGGTATTCAGAAAAGCCCTGAATGCCTATCACCGCGACTTGAAGCAGGCCCATCTGCTCCGCAGGCAGAAGAGCGAAGCACCGGACATGAGCGTTTTCTGCGGAGACGGTGTGATCAATATCCGCGTCGGAGCAATCATCCTGAAAGACGGCCGCTTTCTGATGGTCAGAAACAGTGTTTCGGATTACTATTACTCTGTCGGCGGCCGGCTCAAATTCGGTGAGACAGCGGAAGAAGCGGTCGTACGGGAAGTGCGGGAAGAGACCGGTGTCGTAATGGAGATCGATCATCTGGGCTTTATCCAGGAGAATTACTTTATTGCCGACGTTCCGTCAAAGATGGGAAAAGAAGTCTACGAGGTCGGATATTACTTCTATATGAAGGTGCCGGAAGGCTTTGAGCCTGTCTGTGACTGCATCACGGAGGACGGGCAGACGGAATATCTGGAATGGGTCTCTCCGGATGAGCCGAGAACGGTCTTTCCGGGTTTCTTCCGGACAGAACTGGATATCACGGACAGATCTGTGAAACACAGGGTCAAGGATGACCGGCCCCGGGACAACAGATCTGAAGCAAAGGGCAGGACATGACAAATGAGGATATTTGCACTGGAACTGGATAACGATATCAAGGGGATCGCGCAGCGAGATGCATACATTGAAGGCCTGATCCGAAAGCTTCCGAAGCCGGAACTGATCGTATTGCCGGAATTGTCCCGCTGCAGCTACATGGCCAGCCAGGCGGCCTGGCAATATGCGGATGACTGCGGACGTGAAACGTCTGAATGGGCCGTCAGGATGGCGGCGGCCTGCGATACCTACATCGGAGCCGGTTATCTAGACAAGGAAAACGGCGAGTACTATAACCGGTATCTGATCGCCGGGCCGGACGGCGTATGCGGCACGGTCACCAAATCCGAAGGAGAATCAGCCGTCTTCAGGCAGGGAGATTTCGGCAGTATCATCGCGACCCCGTTCGGTACGGTCGGAGTCGGGATCTGTTATGATTCCAGACGCATCCATTTTTATGAAAATGTGAAAGATGAGGAACTGTCGCTCATCCTGTTTCCTCACGGAGCTCCCGCAGATCCGAAGAAGCCGGAGAAGGAACAGGCAGAGAATGACAAACGCTGCAGCATGTACGTCGAGGCTTTTGGCGTTCCGGTGGTCTATGTGAACAGCAAAGGGAAGTTGGAATATATGCCGGGCATGATGGGGGCGATGATGAAGAAGCACGGATTCCGGATGAACGGTATGAGCCGGATCTATGCAGAGAGATATGAACCGATCGAAACAGGAATTCCGGAAGCCATAGGAGCGGAAATTGCTCTGACACCTCAAAAGCGAAGAAGAAATATCCGCTTCCACGGAAAGGATATCCTCCCCGGCAACTGGCTTTTCAAGCAGCTGATCCTGAAACCGGACACAAAAGCCGGGATACGGTCCTATGAGGCCAACCGATAAAGACGAATAGCGCGGCGGACGCATAGAATGAGACAGGACAGCCTGACGGCTGTCCTGTCTCATTCTATGGAGCATAGGGGGATCAAAGTCGAACACTCGTTCGTATTGTGTTGGTAAATACAGCTCTCAGATGACAACAAACGGATTCACATCACGCAAAAATACTACAGAAAGGAGGCTCCGGCGATTCCACTTCTTTCTGGGAGGTAACTCGGGAAAGAGCACCTTGTAAGAATGATCTTCAATTCAGGATAGAGTATGAATATAGTGTGGGCAACCTCAAGCCAAAGTAACCGTTGGGAATAATTTCTTTTATCCCGAACTCATTATTGATGTTCTCTGCATCCGTGATTTCCTTTAATGAGTACATCTCAGCCTTTCGATTGGGCCTGGTGTTCTCTACGAAGATGTAATCATCACACACATCGAAATAACTATCGTATTTGTGTACTTCCGGGACAAATCTGCAGTAATCTCCACGCAGAGGGAGCCGTGTTATCAGCTGTGATTTTTCAGGGAACGGCAACCTTTCCAGCCCGACCCAGGCCAGTTCAAACTGCTTTTCCTGAAGCCGCTTTTCATTCATTTCTTCTACTCTCTCGCGTGCTTCAACAACGGAGAACCCGGCCAGATATAAGCCGTTATAATAATACACAGGCATCCAGAGAAGCGTTTTTCCGGACCACTCGGTATCAGTTTTATAGAGTCCTCCCAAAGAATAGTGTGGAGGAAGAGTCAAAGGATATCCTTTTTCGTTTCGGATCTCAAGATAACGATCCAGCAGAGAATAAAAAACATCGATGGCGTCCTTATCCTTTTTGTGTTCCAGTATAAAAGACGACCAATCGTAAGACCTATTGTCCCGATACCATTCTGAACAGAACTCATTAAAACCAGTCAGGCAATTCCATGCGCGCTGCTCATGAGTGCAGGCAGCAAGAAAGCCATCTGTAAAGACTCGAAGTTTTGTGATATCCCGATCACCGATATATAACTGTGGTCTTTTCCTTATCGTTTGAAGCACCTGATAAAGCCTGTCGGTATTCTTTTCACTCATTATCCGCCTCCATTACGCCCGCAAAACATGCAGCCCTATAAACGAACTTCCATTTATAGGCGATTTTCCTCGCGTACTTTTCGTTCAGAACAGGATAAAAGATCGGCTGTTTAGGTAAACGAGGAGGGAAAGCCTTCCAACCGTCTTGTTTAACCAGCTTCAGTTCTGCTGTGCCTATCGGCCTGTATAGAATCATTATTTCAATCTCTCTTTCTACTGATAATCTATGTTTAGGAACTGCTAAACGGCAACTTCGCGAAGCGTCTGACGAAACGATGTTTCATCAACATGGGTTTCAAAGCTTAGACGCGATGACCCAAAACCACATAAAAAAAGAGGACCCCGTCTTCTTTCAGTTTACCACTTGAGGGGCGGGTCAAAACAGTTCAGATTATCTTGGCTTTTCATGAACTGGCTTTTCTCCGGCAAAGCTTTCATTTTCTCCTGACGACTTATTGACGAGCTTTTGCAATTTCCTAAGAGTGGTTTCCCAAACAGAATCGTCTAAAGCTCGTGCAATTTTAATGCCATTTCTAAGAGTTCTGTTTAGTAGTCTTTTATCTGAAAAGGTTCCTAGTCTCTTAAAAATCCGAAAGGCTCCCGGCCAGTTCATATCTTGTATCCATCTCAGCAAATCAAACAAGTACGGTTCCAGTTCCCTATCTGTTTTCTCAGTTAAAATGATTGCGCAATTATCCCAGACATTCTTTCCGCAGCTATCATTACAAGGTTGTAAAAAGACATTTATGCATTTTGTTTCCATCCCTAGTTTAATCCCAAGGGCTTGATCGTCCGGATTTCTATTCCAATCAAGCAGTTCCATGATTTGGTCTATGTTCATACTGTTTCAGTCACCCCACTTCACGACTAATGATTTAAGCACTTGAGTCCATATTGAGCCTGAACCTGATAGGATCCATTCATGAACAGTAGCGCCTACCGGCTTGACGCTAACGTGCGTCGGACCATCTTGAATAGCATAAAGCACCCCTGTCGCATTAATTGCTTCTATAGTTGTCATTGCTGCGCCTGGAAGCGGTACTGTTGAAAACGAAAGTCCCGTTATTTTTGGGAGTAAGATTGCCCGGATTTGTTCCGCCAGAGAACGGCGCATGGAAGCCTCCTTTCAGACGATTAACGAATGGTTCTGAAAAAATCATAATACTAGCCGGACAACCTGTCAAGTATCGGGGCAAGGATTGTCATTTGGCGTTTGCATGTCAATCAGTCTCCGACTAAACGAGCGAAGAGAGATCCGAATTATCGGCTGTGCGAAAAGCCGCTGACCAAGGGCAAAGGTTATCTGCCCTGCTGAGACTTGTTGTGCTCAAGGAAGGAAAAATTTCACAAAGATATCATCAGTCAGTACTGGATGAAGTACAACGAAAACGACGAGAATTGGTACGCCAAAGTACTGAACCCGAAGAGAGGAGGAAAAAAGACCTGCATCAAGCGTCGGAATAAGCTGAACCTGGAGGCCGCGATCCTGGAGGCGCACTTCAAACGGACCGGAGAAGTCAGTGAGCAATACGCTCCGAGCCTCAGCCAGCTGTATCCGGAATGGAGAGCCTATAAGCTGCGGGTGAAAGAACATCTTCCCTCCACGCCGATCCGCAACGACGGGTGCTACAAGAAGTATCTGAAGGAAGCGGACTGGATCGATCGGAACATCAGCGAGATCAAGCCGATCGAGATCCGGAAGTGAATGAAGATCACCGCAGCAGACAGAGCTCCGACCAAGCATGATTTCACGAATCTGCACGGGATCGTAAACGGTGTGTTCCAGTATGCACTGGATGAAGGCTACGTGGAAACGCCGATCGCTCCGTTCATCTCGGGGATCGGCCGGAACGGGAGGCTGTTCACTCCCATGAAATCGGAACTGCCCGAGAATGATGCGACACAGGTCTATACCAAAGAAGAAGCGGAAAAAGTTCTCGCACAGCTTCAGTGGGATCATATCGTGGATCTGGGGATCCGGCTGATCTTCTGGACAGGGCTGCGGATCGGAGAACTTCTGGCCCTGCGCTGGGAAGACATCTCCGAGGATCGCTCAGAGATCCTGGTGCGCCGCCGTGTGACGAGCCAGAAGGTCGGTGACCGCTACATCCATCCCGTTCTGGACGGGACGAAAGGAAAGGGAACCTACCGGAGAGTGCTGGTCCCGCCCGAGGTGCTCAGCGCGATCCTTCGGGCAGCCAGAGCGCTGAATCCGGACGGCGGCTACATCTTCTCCAACAAGAGGAGGATGAGCCAATGACGCAGGGTTCCTTTGCCTCACGACTGAGAAGGATCTGCAAGTGGGCCGGCGTGGAATTCAAATGCCTGCATAAGATCCGGAAGACGGTCGTGACCGAGCTGATGGACCACCGGCTGCCGATGCCGCTCATCCAGAGCCAGGTCGGACATGCCAGTGC
>JAGDBK010000104.1 GCA_017959065.1 Clostridia bacterium
GCATAGGGAAGCGAACGACCTGTAAAGGGTCGGTCTGCTCATGTTGAGCGCTGCGGCGACGGAAGCCATTTTCAGATCTATCTCCGTCACCCCGTCTTCGGACGGAAGGGAAAGGATATATGTTGCAAGCGACTTTTCGCCGTCTCCTGCAGTAAATGACTCGATCCTTCCGTTCAGGAACCTGATCCTGTCGGAAAGAAAGGATATGTAGTTCTTCGTGAAATTGAAATCCCCGCTGAGAATCTGCTCAACGGCTGCCTGCCTGAAAAGGATGCATCTGCATTTTGTCACTGCCATGACGGACGTGGAGTTTTTGGAATCCCCGAACAGCCCGGCCACTCCGAAAACACTGCCCTTGGAGAGATTGTTCAGAATGACTCCGCTTTTCGAATCCGTCCTGTATACCCTGGCTTTTCCCGAGATCATGTAATAGAGGGCAGGCCGGTCATCGAACAGGTTCGCGCCTTTTATATAATCTCTGGTCTCCGACGTTTCAAGCGCTCTTTCGAGCACATCGTCCCGGATACCGGCGAATAGTCTGTTCTGTGTCAAAAGCGTTTTAATATTTTTGTCCACGTTCCATACCTCAAAACTGTAACATTTGAAACACTTTTTATGTATTATATACCAAAACCCGCGAACAGTCAAGTCCCGGACAGAAAAAAACATGGTCCCCGCTGTATGAGAACAGAATAGGACCATATATGAATAATATGAAGTCAAAACTGGTCGAAGGATCTCATTGCGGGGAAGCCTTTAACCGTCCGCGCCAGTGGCGAATTCGAAGCGTATGGACCGAGTCCATATTTCTCCCGGCATCAGAAGACAGCTGCCGGCGTTTTCGAGGTGTCCGCAGTCGGGAACCGCCTGAGCCTCAAGCGCAACGGCCGCCCCGTCGGGAACATCTCTGTCTCCTACGGTGACGCTGCCCTTGAGAAAGCCCCCGGAATAAAAGACCAGAGAAGGCTGATCGGTATATACCGTCATTCTTATGCCGGTGACGGGGGAGAACAGTCTTGCGGCGTAGGGCGAGTCTTTCTTCAGGATGAAAGCGTTGTTGTAGCCGTTGCCAGTATTCAGCTGCTCATCTCCGGAGAAAGCTGTGAGTTTATCAGAAATCCTCGCCGGGCTCCTGAAATCCATGGCCCCGCCGGCGGCTTCGATACGCACCGGGAGATGGTCTTTCCCGTTCATCACGGCAGTGTCCGAACAAATCTCAAGCGTCTGGTCAAGAGCGCTTCCGTCGAATCTTCCGCCCAGATCCCAGTAAGCATGGTTCGTGCAGTCAAACCATGTGGGTCTGTCAGATACGGCGCTGTAGCGGACGGATACGGATCCGGGACCTGCCGTATATAAGGCTTCAAGAGTCCTGTTGCCGGGATAGCCGTCAAGTCCGTCGGGCAGAGACAAGCGGAAGCATGCCTGCCGGGGACCGGCGGAAACGGTCTCCCACCGGCTCAGCGCGGCGGATCCGAATCCGCCGTGGATATGGTTTTTTCCTTCGTTTTCGGAAAGTCTGAACGTTTTTCCAAGTATGTTTATTTCCGCGTCTCTGATCCTTCCGCAGCAAGGCGCAACTGTCCTGCCGGAATATGATGGGTCTTCTCCGCCGCGGGTCCGGTTATCCGGTGAAAGAAGGACTTCGGTCGGTGCTCCGTTCCTGTCCGGTATCCGTACGCCGGCAAGGGAGGCGCCGAGCGTGTCCACAAGGACCTCTGTGTTTTCCGAAACAAGTCTTCTGATCATTTCTTCTCCTGTAAGCCGCGCCGGGAATATCGGCGCGTTGATGAATTTGAGATGGATAATCTTTGAATAATGGGGTATAATGAATCCGGCGCAGGATCTGCTGGCCGCAGACAAAAATCTGACGAAAGGGCAGCAGCCGAAAGTCTTCGCGCTTTCGGCGGGCGGTTCCGGTCCGTTGAGTGGAACAGCCGCAGCATTGAAATGAGCAATAATACCGCTTTTCTGGGAGCACGCGTTTGGAACGAAAAAGTTACTATCCCGACTTACGGGGTTGGGATGCCGGACAAAAACCCCATGTTCCTTGAAAAAAGGGTATACCAGGGGTCGTCCGGAAAGGTTTATCCGCTTCCCGTCATCGACCGGATCACTGACGAGAAGGAAGACAGGGAATACGACGCGGTATTTCTCGAGAACGAATACATACGCGTTATGGTGCTTCCGGAGCTCGGAGGCAGGATACAGAGAGCGACAGATAAAACGAACGGATATGATTTCGTATACTATAATGAGGTGATAAAGCCAGCTCTCGTCGGACTAACCGGACCCTGGATATCTGGCGGCATCGAGTTCAACTGGCCTCAGCATCACAGACCGACGACTTTTTCTCCCGTGGACTATTATATATCGGGAGAAGACGGTCTCGCATTTGTCGAGATGTCGGAGGTCGACCAGATGTACGGGACCAGAGGCACGATGAGGATAACGCTGTACAGCGGACGCGCATACATAGAGATCCGCGGAAGACTGTACAACAGGACACCGTTCCCTCAGACGTTCCTCTGGTGGGCAAATCCCGCGGTTTCCGTGAATGACGACACTGTCAGCGTGTTTCCGCCGGACGTGAGCTCAGTGTTCGATCACGGGAAGAGAGACGTCAGTTCTTTCCCGATAGCCACGGGCGTGTATTATAAACATGATTATGGCGCAGGCGTCGATATATCAAGGTATAAAAACATACCTGTTCCGACCTCGTTCATGTGCGCCGAATCGGATTATGATTTTGTGGGCGGATATGATTTCGGCAGGGAAGCGGGCATAATGCACGTGGCGGACCATCATATCAGCCCCGGAAAAAAGCAGTGGACGTGGGGCTGCGGAGACTTCGGAAGATCCTGGGACCGCAACCTCACAGACAGAAACGGTCCGTATGTTGAGCTCATGACAGGTGTGTACTGCGACAACCAGCCGGATTTCTCATGGCTCGAGCCGTATGAGGAAAAAGAGTTCACACAGTATTTCATGCCTTACAAAAAAGCCGGGCAGATCAAATGCGCGGACGAGAACGTGCTGCTGAATCTCGAGTTTTCCGACGGCACTGCGCATACGGCTGTTTATTCCCCCATGAAGATAGACGGGGCCGAAATAGTACTTAAAAAGGCCGGTGAAACTGTATTTGACGAAATTTTCGATCTGAGCCCTGAAAACATCTTCGAGCGCGACGATCCGGCGGACGGGGACGCGTCCGATTATACCGTGACCGTATTCGGGGCGTCCGGCAAAAAGCTTTTATCCTACGCTCCGCAAAAAAGTGTGCTTCATAAAATGCCGGAGCCAGCCGAGGCGGTGGCTGAGCCTGAGAAGATCGCGACCAACGAAGAGCTGTGGCTCGCAGGGCAGCATCTGGAGCAGTACAGGCACGCTACATTCTCTCCCGAACCTTATTATCTGGAAGCGTTGAAAAGGGATCCCGGAGACATCAGGGCAAACAATGCCTACGGGCTGCTTCTGCTCAGACGCGGACAGTATGAACAGAGCGAGAAGTATTTCCTGGCGGCCATAGCCAGGATGACAAAACGCAATCCCAATCCGCAGGACAGCGAGGCTTATCTGCTCTACGGGCTGTCTCTTATGTACAGAAGGCAGTACGATAAAGCCTATGACGCCTTCTACAAGGCCATCTGGTCCTTCCCTCAGAGGCATCACGCGTTTTACCGCCTTGCGGAGATAGACTGCATAAGGCATGATTATTTTTCCGCCCTGGACCATATAGATAAAAGCATTGCGCTCAACATCCGAAGTACTTTGCCCAGGGCTCTCAGGGCAAGGATACTTAAGTCGCTCGGCAGAGATGCGGACGCGGAAGCGTATCTGAGGGAGAATATCGGATCGGACGCGTTCGACTACGCGTCCAGGATCATGGCAGGGGACAGGGATTCCGCGAAAGCCATGATGGGGAAAAGGACGAGCAGCTATATATAGTGCGCCGCCGCTTTTACAGAAGCGGGATATTACGGAGACGCACTGGAAGTCCTTTCCATGTGCCCGTCGGAGGATCCAATGATCTTCTATCATACGGCATATGTTAAGAACATGCTCGGGCTCTGTCCGGATGAGGACATAAAGAAGGCCGAGTCGCTGAGCCCGTACTGCGTATTTCCGAACCGCCCCGAGGACATCGGCGTTCTCTCGTTCGCGTGCTCATCCGGCGCGGAAACTCCGCGTGCGCTGTATTATCTTGGCTGCATCCTGTATGACAGAAGGCGTTACGGGGACGCCATTGAATGCTGGGAGAAAAGCGGTTCTCTCGATCCGGAATTCCCGACAGTTTTCAGGAATCTTGCGGTCGGATACTACAACAAGAGACATGACGCGGAAGCCGCGGAAGCTGCACTCGAAAAGGCTTTCAGACTGGATCCGTCCGACGCGAGGGTCCTGCTTGAGCTCGATCAGCTGCGAAGAAAGCGCGGATGGCAGCCGGAGAAGCGTCTGGCATTTCTCGAACAGCACAGGGATACCGTATTTATGCGCGACGATCTCACCGCGGAGTACTGCAGGCTGCTGAATCTCGCGGGCAGATACGGCGACTCTCTCAGTATCCTTGAAGGGAGACATTTCCATCCCTGGGAAGGCGGAGAGGGGAAGATCACATCTCAGTACATGTATTCACTAAAGGGGCTTGCCGCGGCAGCCATTGACCGCGGAGACGCGGGAGAGGCAGCCGGACTTCTTGAAAAGGCGCTTCGCTTCCCTGAAAATCTCGGCGAGGGAAAACTTGAGGGAGAAAAGGACAACGACATATACTATCTTCTCGGTATCTCCGAGATGAGGACGGGAGATTCGGACGCGGCGGCGGAACATCTGAAGCGCGCGGCCGCGGGCGAGGAGGAACCGTCGAGTGCCCTTTACTACAACGACCAGTCGGCGGATATGATATTCTACGAGGGACTCGCTCAGGCGGTCCTGGGCAACGCCGGGGCCGCGCGGGCAAGATTCAACAAACTGATCTCCTACGGCGAAAAACATTATTTCGACGAAGTGAAGATGGATTATTTCGCGGTCTCGCTCCCGGATCTTCAGCTGTTCGACGACGATCTCTCGAGACTCAACAGGATACACTGCGAATATCTCATGGGACTCGGATACCTCGGACTCGGCGATACCGGGAAAGCGGAGATGTATCTTCGCTCTGTCCTTGAGAGCGATCCGGCGCATCAGGGCGCGGCTGTCCACTCTGCAATGATTGGAAGCACGCTTGTAAGCGTGCAGGTATAACTTAATTAATTCAGAAAGAGGAGGCGATATAATGGAATTCAGACCAGCTGCGGTACCGCTTATCACTGTCGATCCCTATTTCTCCGTATGGTCGTTCGGCGACAGGCTTTATGACGACGTTACCAGGCACTGGACCGGCAGGAGAGACTCTATGGTCGGCCTTATCCGCGTTGACGGAAAGACTTTCAGATTCATGGGCAGATGCTCCAGATTCCTCAGAAAATACTGGGCGGAGCCTGTTCCGCTCGAACAGAAGAGCGTGACCGTGCATCCGACGAAGACCGTATATGTTTTTGAGAACGGGACTGTAAGACTTAATCTGACATTCCTTTCATCTCTATTTATGGATGAACTTCATCTTCTCTCGCGGCCGGCGTCGTATATTTGCTACAGCATAGACATTCTTGACGGAAAAAATCACGAGATCTCGGTCTACATGGACTTTTCCGGTGAATTCTGCGTGGAGGACGCCAGCCAGAGCGTCGTTTTCGGGAGGAGCGGATGCTCTGTATACGCCGGAAATGCCGTACAGGAGCCTCTGCACAGAAAGGGCGACGACGTGAGGATAGACTGGGGTTATCTTCATGTTGCTCATCCGGGAGCTTTTCCGGCTTTCGCAAAGTCACGCATCAGATTCATGGACGGCAGGGAGCCGGAGACCGTAGACACCGCATGCGGATACAGTGTCCCTGATGACGAGACCCAGGGATGGAGCGGGGAACCGGTAATCGCGCTCATCTCCGATAAACTGACAGACAGCGTGTGTCTGGCTTATGACGATATCCTGTCGATAGAGTACTACGGTGAAAAAAGGCCGGCGTTCTATCTGGAAAAATACGGATCGTTCGATGGCATGCTTGAAAGCGCGATCGGTGATATCGAATACGTAAAAAGGAAGTCTGATGAATTTGACGCGGAACTTCTTCGTGAGACGGAAGCCGTTTCCCCGGAATACGCCCGTATATGCGCTCTTGCGTACAGACAGGCCATCGCCGCCCACAAACTCACGACCGACCCTGAAGGGAATATACTGTTTCTGTCCAAGGAGTGCTTCAGCAACGGATGCATAGCCACGCTCGACGTGACATATCCGTCGATCCCTCTGTTCATCTGGGGAAACCCGGAACTGGTCAAGGGAATGCTCAGACCCATCATAGCCCAGGTGAGAAAAGGCCTGTGGCATGAGGACTATACTCCGCATGACTGCGGCACTTTCCCGCTGTGCAACGGAAACGTGTACGGCGAGGGGATGCCGGTCGAGGAGTGCGGGAATATGCTAATCTGCACAGCGGCTGTATGCGCGGCCGAAGGCTCCGGGTCTTTCGCCTATGAAAACAGGGATCTTCTTGACAAATGGGCTGAGTATCTGATCGTAAACGGATACGATCCTGCCGACCAGCTGTGTACGGACGATTTCGCGGGTCACCTGTCCCGCAACTGCAATCTTTCTCTCAAGGCGATCGTCGCTTTGGCGGCATACGGAAAAGTCACCGGGAGCAAAAGGTATTCCCGCATCGCGAAAGAATTCGCCGAAAGGTGGGTGAAGGATGCGTCGAACGGCAGCGCAAGCAGGCTCGCATTCGACAGGGAGGATTCCTGGAGCATCAAGTACAATATGGTCTGGGACAGGATTCTCGGACTCGGGCTGTTCCCGCGGGACGTATACGCCCGTGAGACAGCGTCATATTTGAACCGTATGGAACGGTACGGTATGCCTCTTGACTGCAGGGACACGTATACCAAACTGGACTGGGTCGTGCAGACTGCAGCCATGACAGACGATGTTTCCTACAGGAACGCGGTGTTCGAATGCGTCACGAGATTCATTTCCGAGACCAGGCAGCGCGTTCCCATGACCGACTGGTACGATGCGGTAACCGGGGAGCGGGTCTCGTTCCAGAACCGGAGCGTGGTAGGTGCTCTTTTCATCTGCCTTCTTGAGGACAGACTGAACAAATGACGGAATAACATGACGCGGCTGTGGCAGCTACACGGCCGCGTCAGTTTTTATGGGGGATGACGCCGGCGCTTTATGAGACTTATTTACTCACCGGTACCCGATTCATTTTCCCATAATAAGGTATTTCAGGACACCGATGCATTCTCTCAGCGTGCCGGGCGCCAGATAGTAGATCCCCGTCGTGCTGTGGATGTGGCCGATGCTCCCGAATCCGGCCTTCACTGACGTTAGAACGCTCCTGAAGACATGGTAATCGTTTGTGACGAATAACGCGGAGTAGTCTATGCCGTTAAAATATGAGTCAAGTATTTCTTTGGAGAATACGAAATTTTCGAATGTGCTCGTGGACTTTTCCTCGGTGAGGATCCTCTCTTCGGGGATGCCCTTTTCGATAAGGTATTTTTTCATGGCGGAAGCTTCGGTCACCGTCTCCCCCCGGCCCATTCCGCCGGAGACCACTGCCACCGCCTGCGTGTTCTTTTCCAAATAATCCGCGGCTTTGTCGAGCCTGGCAGCCAGGGCCCGGCTGACCCTGTCACCTCTCAGCCCCGCTCCCAGCACTATAACGGCATCCTCTTTGCCGGTCGATGAGTCGGCGGATCCGTATATCATAAGGAAAACGATGAATATGAGCACCGCTGCCAGGACCGAAAAGACCGCGATCCTGATCCAGAGCGGCAGACGGCTGCGTACGAAACCGTAGAAAATGCCGTAAAGCAGTAAAAATGCGCCGAGGAAGGCAACGAGAAAATTTCCGAGCGTTATGTTGGTAGTAACGAACAGTACCGCAGAATGGAGGACAAATACCGTCCCGATACAGATCAGAATCGTTTTGATCGCAGCCGCTGCTATCATTTCAGATCTCCTTGCAGTCTGCCGGGTAATCCCGGCTTCTTGCGTCTATTTTACCATACGGAAGCCGGGTTGAATAAAACAAAAAAATAATATATAATAAAACAAAACGGGCACAGGCGCTGACAGGAACGGTGAAAGGGGGATGCGGGATTTTGACACCGAAGGATTCCTCTCCGAGAAGAGTGATCGCGCAGAACAAAAAGGCTTATCACGACTATTTCGTAGAGGATACTCTGGAAGCCGGCATCGTCCTGTACGGGACCGAGGTAAAATCGGTAAGAAACGGGGAAGTGAATCTCAAGGATTCATACTGCCGCATAATCAACGGAGAGCTTTTCATCGTCGGAATGCACATCAGCCCCTACGAAAAAGGGAATATCTTCAACAGAGATCCCATGAGGATGAAGAAGCTGCTCGTTCACAAAAAGGAGATACTGAAGCTGTTTGCGAAGACAGGCCAGCAGGGTCTGACTCTCGTCCCGCTGTCTCTTTATTTCAGAGGCTCAAGGGTAAAGGCCGAGGTAGGGATCTGCAAGGGCAAAAAGCTTTACGACAAGCGCGAGACGGCTGCGAAAAAGGAAGCCGACCGGGAGATCGAGAAAGCGCACAAGAGATCTGCAGGCGGTTACGATACGGGGGCGTAAAGGTTTCGACGGGGATTTTGAGGTGCATCAAGCGGGTAGAGACGGACAGTCTCTTTAAAAGGTCCATCTAAAATTTAAACGCTAACACTAACAAAGTAGCACTTGCTGCCTAAGCAGCCATCCTTCAGGTGAGTACCGCGGCTCCTGAAAGGGTGTGACATCAGCGGTGAACGTGAACAACCTTTTGGCTTTTGAAGTTGTCATGAATTAAAGAGCTACCGAATTCATTTCCTGTCTGCCGGAGATGGACTGAGGGAATCCTGAAGACAGACTGCACCCGGAGAAAGATGCATCAAGGGGTTTTCGGACGCGGGTTCGATTCCCGCCGCCTCCACCAAGAGGTATACAGACGAACATATACTTCTTCAATGGCGGTTTCGCCGTGAAAATAGTGTTCTGATACCTTTACAAAAACGCCGTTTTGGAGAAATCCAAAGCGGCAGTTTTGCGTTATATATGTGTTTTGCGGTTTGCCCCATGATATTAGGCAAACCGTCTAACGACAGAACGGTATCTATCATATACAGCCCGACAATCAATGCGGAACTGTCTGCTTCGTTCGGTACAACACGAATCTTAGCCCCATATCGCAAAATGGTTGTGATATAATGATATAATAATGACATGAAAACCAGTTGACGCGGACGAGAGAAAACGTCAGTACGTTCCCGGGAGTAATACGTATCCGCCGGAGTGTAATGGCAATTCGGTTTTCGCATGGACGGTACCGAGGGCGATGAAAACAAGATGTAAAACTGAATATGATGTTTGCGTCTGCGAACATTATACTAGCGGACAGGTGCGGCTACGTGGTTGTCTGATTCCTAAGATTATTTTGGGAATATGAAATAATAAAAATGCACTGTTGAGCCATTATGCAGGGTCCAACACCGAAAAAACTCAAAATGCAGCACAGCCGATTTATTTATCCGAATTTTGCGGTGCTGACATTGAATAAAAAAAGGAGTCGTGAGATCCGGAGAAACGGACCGCGGCGTTGGTGAACTGACGTGAAAAACAGAATTCTATCGTTGCTGCTTGCTGTTGTCCTCGGCATCTGCGGACTGCTGTCCGTCTCCTGCGGCCCGGCGGGAGACAGTGGTACGGAAACGGGGGAGAATGGCGATCCCGTTCCCGCACACGCTGGAAAAGTGTTCTATGTCTCTCCCGACGGAAGCGATGATGGCGACGGGACGGAGGAGAGGCCTCTGGCATCATTTGCCGGAGCGGTCGCTGCGGTCCGTACCTATAAAGATGAGAACGGGGTCCCGGAGGGCGGGATCGAGGTCCTGTTCGCCGGCGGAAGATATGCGATAGACAGGCAGATCGTTCTGGGACCGGAAGACTCCGGTGAAGAGGAAAGGCCTGTAGTCTACCGCGCCGTGACAGGAGAAGAAGTGATCCTGGACGGCGGAGTGACTATCGCCCCTTCGGCTTTCGGAACTCTTTCCGAGGGGATCAGAGCGAAGCTGGGAAACGATGAGGCCGCAGAGCATGTGATGGAGGCTGATCTCGCTCTTGCGGGATGCTATGATCTGACCGACAGGACAGACTATACCGAATATAGCAATACTACGAGCTATACCGGATACCGCCAGGAGCTGTATGTTGACGATGTCCGTCAGAATTCAGCAAGATGGCCGGATTCCGGATATGAGATGACAGAGATAAAAAAAGCTGAAGGGAGTAGGTCCGAGCTTGCGATCCCGGAAGACAAAGCCGCTAAGTGGGCAGGTGAGACCGCGCTCAGGTATTACGGGTATCCTTATCTTGACTGGAGCGCGAACAACGTTCAGGAAGACAAGATAAGCATAGATGTTGAAAGGTCCATACTCTCGCTGCCCGAAATGAAATACAGCCAGGACACGATCAGATCAAAGTATTATGTATACAACGCGCTTTGCGAACTGGACAGTCCGGGAGAGTACTACTGGGATGTCGGGACAGGAAAGCTATACTACTATCCGGACGGAGATCTGTCCGGCAAGAAGATAGTCTTCTCTCAGCTTGCCGATGAATGGTTCTGCCTGAAGGGAGTTTCCCATGTCTCATTCTCCGGATTCACGGCGGAAAACGCTAGAGACTGCATTTTTTCCAACAGCGTGGAAGATGAGGACAATACAAGTGACATATCCCTGTACGGCTGCACTTTCCGCAATCTCGGCACGTTTGCCGTACGCCTTTACGGGTCTGAAATAAGAATTGAGAGATGCAGCTTCTACAACATCGGTTCCGGATGCGTCGTCCTTACGGGCGGGAAAGCGGAAGGGATGGTCTGCGGGAACAGCCTTATCAAGAACTGCGTGTTTCACAACTGGGCACAGACATTCACTACCGGTACCCCGGCAGTGTGGACGAGCGGATACGGATTCACCATCTCACACAATGAGATGTTTTTTGCTCCGCACAAGGCGATCGAACTTAAATGCGGAGAATCTGTCGTTGAATACAACTATATCCACGATGTCTGCAGGGAGACGAGCGATGCCGGAGCCGTTTATATCGGCAGGCGGTGGGACTGGTCCAAAAATGAGATCAGGTACAACCTGATAAGGAACATTATAGACGTGACTTTCGGCGGCCTGCCGCACGCGATCTATCTTGACGACATGATAAGCGGCCAACGGGTCTACGGGAACGTCATGGAAAACATCGCGGCAGCGGGAGTATGTTCCGGAGGAAGATACAATTTCATCGAAAACAACATTCTGATCAATGTTGACAGTGTAAGAGCGATAACCGTCTTCGGCAGGGGAATGGGCGACGATATCGGCTACGATCATGTCAATTACGCCCGCGGGGACATGTGGGAGCACATGAGAGAAGGCGATTATCTTTCAGATGTGATGCGCCTAGCGGTCCCCCAGAACCTTCTTATGCTCGAAAATCCCGGGTATTCCGAAAAGGTCGACGACCCGGGAACACCGTCGTACAACACGGTTATGAACAATATCATAGTGGTCGGAGAAGATCCCGGACGGTGGCACATTATCTACACGGACAGCGACATAACCGACGAATGCTCAAATATACAGTCCAATATCATTTATACGGAGGATCCAGGCTTCACCGATCCGGAAAAAGGAGACTACTCTCTGAAAAGCGGATCCAGGGTGTTAAGGGACATGCCTACTTTCAGAAACATAGACCTGTCCGCCGTAGGGCCGGAAAAAGACTGAACGGCAGGGTGTGATCCGCATCAGGGAACTGTATCCCGAATAAAAAATGAAAGGGGACTGAAAAAATGAAAAAAGCTGTCACGCTGCTTGCTTTGGCGGCGTTGATCATATCTTGCATAGGAGTCATTTCGTCCGCGGCGGG
The DNA here is from genome assembly GCA_017959065.1 of Clostridia bacterium. Lineage (GTDB taxonomy): Bacteria > Bacillota > Clostridia > Oscillospirales > CAG-272 > RGIG2161. The sequence continues at coordinate 12,019 of JAGDBK010000104.1, forward strand.
CGGCAGCGGAAAGACCGCTGACCTGGTCAAGGACGGCGAAGCGGTTTATTCGATAGTATATTCGGATTTCTGGATCCACAACAGCGACCATCTTGAGATAGTCGAGTTCCTAAGGGATACGATCGCGTCTGTAACGGGCGTAGAACTTCCCGTTTACAGCGCCGAGTCCGAGATTAACGACAGAGAGATCTTTATAGGCAATACCAAACAGACGATATCCAGTCATAAGACAAGGGTGTCCGAAGGCGGCATGTATTCCGTGGAAGAGGCGCTGATGGGAGATGACGGTTTCCTGATCTCAAAAGCGGGAGACAGGTACATCCTTTCAGCCGCAGGAGGAGAAGGCGCCAGAAAGGCTGTGATCTACTTCATAGAGGATGTGCTCGGATACGACATTTCCGATCTTCCGGATGAAAAGGTCGCCACCCTCTCTGCCCCCGAGGATATTCGCGTGTTCAAATCTTCGCTGATCGAATGCGGCACTGAGGCGGTCATTGAGATAGGCGGGACTGATATCGGGGAGTTTGACATCATCTACCCGGCTGACATGGACCCGGATTCAGGTGAGGACAAACCGTTCTTCAACAAGCTGGATTCTGTCAGAAAGTACATCTTCGCCCTGACCGGTAAGTCCTTGGCGCTTAAAGATGACAGCGGCGAACAGTCCGGACACGAGATCGTCGTCGGAAAGACCAACAGGAGAGATTTTTCCGGTCTTGACGAAAAGGAGACGGTCATCGCCGCCGAAAACGGGAATCTGTACATTTGCGGCGGCAACGGGTATACGACCCTGAAAGCATGCGACGTTTTTTTCTCTGCCTATCTCGGAATCAGCGGTGGCAGATATGAAGGAACGGGCGCGATACGAATCTCCGCCGAAATGGAGGACAGGGGAAAAGAACAGTTTGCGGTCTTTGCCGCGGAAGGAACGGAACAGACAAAATACCTCCGCGACAACATGAGTTCGCTTCTTGGAAGCGATGATACTCCGTGCTTCTCCGATCCCGCCACTGCGGAAAAGATCTATGAGGCGATTGTGTCAGGTGATCACAGAGCAGATGATGAAGTATTCATCACCTGCAACCGTGAAGACTGGTGCGGCTGCGAGAAATGCGGCGGAGGCACGGCGGCTTTCCTTGAGGCAGTTAACATTGTTGCGGACAGACTGGCTGGTCTGGGCATTCGTGTCTCCACGATCGCCGCAAACGAGACCCGCAGACCGTCTGTCGACAGGATGTCTGACAATGTGCGCGTATATTTTGCAGAACCCAATGTATGCTGCGCGCACGCGCTTACTGACCCGTCCTGTGAAGAAAACAAGAAGATCGCGGAAGATCTGGAGGCGTGGACAAAGATCTCGGACAGGGTATGCATCCTTGACTATACCATGAACTATCAGTTCTACCCGTCAACATTCCCGAACTTCGGTGCGGTTGGTCCGAATATCAACTTCTATTACGAGACCGGAGTGGACGGCGTCCTAATGGTTTGGAGAAAAGCGGGGGCTATGCTTGAATTCGGAGACATCAGGATGCAGCTGCTGGACGCTCTCGCAGCCGAACCGTCGATTGGCGCGGAGGACTGCGATAAGCTGGTGGACGGGATCATTGACGAACTATACGGAGAAAGCGCGGGAGCGGTAAAGGAGTATATAAGCAAGTTCTCCGGGGCGGCAGCCGAGCATTTCACCATATTCACAAGGCCCGATGAGATCCTTCCGATAGAGAGGACAGGAGGAGGCAGCGGCGCCGGGGCATACGACCTGACTCTTGCCAAAGAGTTGGCGGGTCTGTGGGAGAGCGTTTACGAGAGACACGATCCCCCGGATCCTCCGCTGACCGGGTATGATATGTATTTCTTTGAGCAGGAATACTACAGTTCCGATTACTATCTTCCGCTCCATTCCAGAGTGCAGCTCACCGAATGGATCGACGCCAACATCCCGCATTCTGACAGGAATGCTGTATATGCTGAGATAGCTGGCTCATTTGCGGATTAGACGATCACAGGAAACTGGCCGGATAATCCGCCTCAGATTTGGCGGGGATGAAGATCCTGGCATCGAATAGCTCCATTCTGACTATTGCTTTTGGATTTGCCGATGTGATACAATATTAATGGAGGCGCCGGTAACAGTGCGCCGGAATGTTCAGATTAAACAGGAGGTTGACATGTCTGACAAGAAACTAACCATGTACGATATCGATCCCATGGGCGAGGCGCTCTTCGGAGACGAATCTCTCGAGCTCGAGGAGCGCATCGGCCTGGCCATGATAGAGGCCGCCAAGCATCATGAGATCTGTTTTACCAGAAATACACTGCCCAGAGCCCACATGAACTGTCCGAAGGAACAGGACCATGTGTGGATCAATTTCCATGGCATGGAGCTCTCCTACAGGGAAGACGAGCTCGTCGAGAAGTACCCCGAGCTCAAGGAAGAGATCCGCGTGCGCTGCGAGAGGGCAAGAGCATTCCGCGAGTGTCTCCATAACGATCCGCATACTCCGATGTGTCATACAATGTCAAAACGCGGGACCGGATGGGCTGGTACCTGGGGCGGTCACGCCAACCCGGATTTCGGACGCGTGGTCAACATAGGGACCGAAGGCATCAGAAGGCTCATTGCTGAAAACGCGGCACGTCATCCCGAATCTGACTGGTTCTACCGCGCATGCTCATATGCAATGGACGCTCTCGATATCCTCGGAGAGCGTTTTCACAAGCTCGCGGTCGAACTGGCTGAGAAGGAGACCGATCCGAAACAGAAGGACCGTTATGAAAAGGCGGCAAAGGCATTTGAGGTCATACCGAAAAAACCGGCTTACGATTTCACCTCCGGAGTACTCTGCTTCTGGATGGTGTTCGCTTTCGACGATATAGACAGCCCGGGCAGATTCGACCAGTACATGTTCAGGACCTATGCGCTCTCCGACGACCGCGAGGAAGTGCTCGACGTGCTCGATCGCCTGTGGGAGGAATTTCACGACACCCGCACCTGGAACCTCTGCCTGTCCGGATCCGACGATGAATGGAACGACCAGACCAATCCCCTGACCTTCGATATACTGAAGATCGCCGCTGAGAAGAAATACCAGACTCCGAACATAACTCTCCGCGTTCACCGCAACACACCGGAAAAACTGTGGAAAGCCGCGGCGGATACGCTTGCAACGGGCATAGGCATGCCGGCCCTGTACAATGACGAGTGCGTCTGTCCCGCTCTTGAGGACGTCGGGATCCCGCCGTGCGACAGTCATCAGTACTGTATGAACGGATGCAACCAGATAGACATTATGGGCAAGAGCCATATGGGACTTGAGGACGGCATGGTTACTTTCAGCCGCGTGCTGGAGTACGCCCTCAACAACGGCAAGAGCTATTTTACCGATGAGAAGGAACATATCCAGGAATCGATACCTACCGGCGACGCAAGAAAGTTCACATCTTACGAACAGCTCGAGCAGGCATATATGAAGCAGCTCGAATTCGTCACGTACCAGATATGCATGAATGCGAATTCGATGCAGCAGCGCCGCGCGACCTACGCTCCCAACCCGTATCGTTCTTGTCTCATAGAGGGATGTCTCGAGAAGGGCATAGACTACAGGAACGGCGGTCCTCTGTACGGTCACGGTCAGATCCGCGCCGAGGCGATGAGCGATGCCGGAGACTCGCTTTACGCAGTCAAGAAGCTCGTTTTCGAGGAAAAGAAATATACGATGGATCAGCTTCTGGATGCCCTTCAGGCCAACTGGCAGGGATACGAGGAGATGCGTCAGGAGTTCGCGGCGTGCGACAAGTTCGGAAATGATATAGAAGAGGTCGACGAGATCACCGCGAAGATAGTCAACCGATTCTTTACAGTGCTCAAACGGACCCGCACATACCGCGGCGGAGTATACATGGGCGGATGCTCACCGTTCGACGGAGCAGCCGAACACGGCCGTGCGACCGCGGCGCTTCCCAACGGGCGCTTCGAGCACGATCCCCTCATAGCGGACGCCATCGGTGCCGTTCCCGGATGCGATACCTGCGGCCCCACTGCGCTCCTCAACTCCGCCATGAGATACCACCATAACGACAGCGGCTCGGGATTCATCCTTCAGGTGAAATACGACAAGGCTGTCTTCAACACTCCCAAAGGCAAGGAGAGCTTCATCCAGATGGCGAAGACATATTTTGCCGGCGGAGGACAGCAGTATACAGTCAGCGTCGTAAGCCAGGAGGAACTTCTCGACGCGCAGAAGAACCCGGACGCTCACCGCGACCTTATCGTCCGTGTGGGCGGATACAGCGATTATTTCGTGGACCTTGAAAAAGGATTGCAGGATAACGTGATCAAAAGAAGCACATTATAAAGATGCTGAGCCGCTGACCGGAGACTTGCTCCCGTTCAGCGGCCGGCCTTTTGATACAGCTTTTCGAAACGACAGAAAGGAATGATTAGTATGGATATGGATTTTTCGGGATATTTCCGCTTTGAGGACGAAAATGAGAAACCGCTCGACCGTATTGTGCCGAACGGCGGATACTGCGGCATAATACGCACGCTGGGCTGCATCGGGGACAGCCTTGCGTCGGGCGAGTTCGAGTCCAGGGACGAGAACGGAAATGTCGGATATCATGACATCTATGCCTATTCCTGGGGCCAGTTCATGGCCAGAGACTGCGGACTCAGGGCTTATAATTTTTCCTGCGGCGGACTCACCGCTCGCGAGTACATCAGAGGTTATGCCGATGACAACGGGTTCTGGTCTTACGAAAAGGTCTGCCAGGCGTATATAATCGCTCTGGGCGTGAACGATATCCTCAATGACAAGGACCCTGTGGGGACAGTCGCTGATATTGACCTCGGGAACTGGAGAAACAACAGGAAGACTTTCGCCGGCAATTACGGAGCCATCATCCAGAGACTTCTGGAAAAACAGCCCAAGGCAAGATTCTTCTTCGTTACCATGCCGAAAAACGAAAACGGCTCGAGATGCCCGGAACACACGGAGCTCCTTTACGAGCTGACGAAAATTTTCCCGTTCAGTTACGTGATCGATATGGACAGGTACTCTCCGCCTCACGACAAGGAATTCAAAAAGCGCTTCTATCTCGGCGGTCATCTCAACGCGGCCGGATATCTTCTTATCGCGCGCCAGTTCGAGTCATATATTGACTATATCATCAGACACAATCCTGACGATTTCCTCCAGATCGGTTTCGTAGGGACTCCGTGGCATAATGAAAGAGCCAAGTGGTAAAGATAATCTTCGCTTGAAACGGTTCTGACCGAGTTCCCGTACGTTCAGGACCGAATACGGAACTGCCCGGCGGGGGCGGGAATTCGGAGGACAGATATGCGTATATCTTCTTATGAGGTGCTGGGAGAGCTTCCGGACGTTTTCATGTCGGATGACGGCACGAGGATAAGCGATGTCTCCCAGTGGAGAGTGAGAAGGGCCGAGATAGTGAAGACAGCGGTGGAGATGCAGTTCGGCAGTCTGATACCAGATCCGGAGTTTCTGGAAGTGGAATGCAACACAGATCCGGGCAGAGCGATCCTCTGCTGCACGGTAAAGACCGGGACTAAGGATAATCCCGTTACCATGCAGATCACAGTCATGAAACCCGTCGGAGAGGGCCCGTTCCCGATCGCTGTCGACGGGGATCTCTGCTTCAGATATCCGTATGATCCTGATTTCATTCACGCCTTTACAGACAACGGGATAGCGCTGGTCCTCTTCAACCGGACGGAACTCGCACCGGACAGAAAAGTGAACTACCGCAGCGCGTCTCAGCTGTGCAGGGCCTATCCGGAAGGAACTTTCGGAGCGATAGAGGCCTGGGCGTGGGGATATTCCAGATGTGTCGACGCCATGATCAAGCTGGGCATCGCGGATGAGTCGTCCATAACATTCACAGGTCATTCAAGGGGCGGGAAGACCGCAGCTCTGGCTGGAGCTCTCGACGAAAGGGCAACGATCGTCAATCCGAACTCGACCTGCGCGGGTGCCTGCGGGTGCTACAGGATTCATATGAGCGCGCTCAAAGCAGACGGAAAAGAATACAGGAGCGAGACTCTCGACGACCTGATGCGCAACTTCGGTTTCTGGATGGAGCCGGACCTGGAATATTACAGGACAAGGGACCAGGACCTGCCTTTCGACTGCCATTTTCTTAAAGCGCTTGTCGCTCCCAGGACTCTTTACATTTCCGAAGCGGAGAACGACATCTGGTCAAACCCTGTCGGCTCCTGGCAGACTACTGAGGCTGCAGCCGAAGTGTACAGGTTCCTCGGTTCGCCTGACAACGTCTACTGGTCTTTCCGTCCAGGCGAGCACGAGCACAGGGTCGAAGACATAAGGCGCCTTGTAAGCCTGATACTCCACAAGAAAGACGGACGGCCGCTCGGAGACGGTTTCTTCACGCTTCCTTTCGAGAAGATGGAACCGATATTCGACTGGCGCGCTCCGAAAGCCGGAAAACCGGAACGTACGGAGAACTAAAAAACAGAAAAGAGCACGGTTCATATGGAAACATTTGCTGAAAGACAGATCTCCAGGAAAGTTAAGATCGCCTATATAGGCGGAGGCAGCAGGGGCTGGGCATGGGGACTCATGAGGGATCTTGCCCTGTGCGACACGATGAGGGGAGAAGTGTTCCTGTACGATATCGATCACGCCGCGGCAAAAGACAATGAGGCGATAGGCAATTCGATCGGCAGGGACCATCCGGACAGGGCGGGATTTCTGTACCGCGCTTCCGAAACGATCGAGGAGGCTCTTGACGGGGCTGATTTCGTCGTTATATCCATTCTGCCCGGAACTTTCGATGAGATGGAATCAGACGTCCACGCTCCGGAGGAATTCGGTATATACCAGTCAGTCGGAGATACGACCGGTCTGGGAGGTCTCATGCGGGCCCTCAGGGCTCTGCCCATGTTCTTCCATTTCGGGGAAAAGATCAGGGAATGCTGTCCCGGGGCATATGTGATCAACTACACAAATCCTATGGCGCTGTGCGTCGGCGCTCTGTATAAGGCTTTCCCGGCAATCAGGGCTTTCGGATGCTGCCACGAAGTCTTCGGTACCCAGGAGTTTCTTTGCAACATCGTCTGTGAGATGCTTGGGATCCCCAGACCGAACCGCGGCGAGATAGCGGTCAACGTGCTGGGAGTGAACCATTTTACTTGGATTACTGAAGCTCATTACGGTTCCGTCGACCTTTTTCCGGTCTACAGGGAATACTGTCTGAAACACGCAGAGACAGGAGACAGAATAGCGGACGAGACGCCCTGGAGAGACAACCCGTTCGCAAGCTGCGAAAGGATCAAGATGGATCTTTTTCTCAGGTTCGGCTACATAGCTGCCGCGGGCGACAGGCATCTTGCCGAATTCTGCCCGAATGCCTGGTACCTTAGAGATCCCGGAACCGCAGACGGCTGGTGCATAGCGCTGACCCCGGTGAGTTGGAGAAAGCGGGATCTTGAATTCAGGCTTAATATGCGGGACAGGCTCATTCGCGGCGAGGAAAAAATCGAGCTGTTCAGTACTGGGGAGGAGGGAGTCCGGCAGATGACCGCTCTTCTCGGAGGAGACGGCCTGATCACGAATGTCAACCTTCCGAACACCGGACAGATACCTAATCTGCCTCTGGGCACGGTTGTCGAGACGAACGCGGTGTTCACTTCGGCGGGGGTCGTCCCCGTATTCGCGGGATCCATTCCGGAGCCGATCAAGCCGCTCATCGACAGAAGCGCGGACCTGCAGCCTCTGATACTCGAAGCGGCGTGGCGGAAGGATCTTTCGCTGGCTTTTGAGGCTTTTGTCTGCGAACAGCAGAACAACCTTTCGCTTACGGATTCCGAAAAACTGTTTCGCAAAATGGTACACAATACGAAGAACTATCTGGAAATGTATAAAGACCTGGAGCGTTTCGATGTGCCGATCGCGGATCAATGAGAACCGCCGGATCCTTAAGACTGTTGCTGCGCACATGGCAGCTGTCGAGGCATACTGTTCGGCGATCGATCAGGTCTGCTGCAGCGTCACCACGCTGCAAGACCGTTCTCCGGCGGAAAGCTGTCAGGCAAAAGACAGAAACAGTCTTTGCGTTTTTCCGCTGTTTGACATATATATCGCGTTGTGCTATACTTCAGTACGGAACTGATTCCGGCTGATGCCGGTTTTTATATTGCTGTTCATTCCGGAAAGCCGGGATGAACAAAAAGAGCATACGTCCCCCGGACTGAGTTCAAAGTTATTATCCATGCGGGGTCTCATGGCAAAGGCCTGCGATTGCACGGGGCCGGATGATCCGGTACGCGCCCGTGGCGCAGCCTTTTCAGCCATGAAAAAAGCCGGCGGGGATCCTTTGAGCGTATGCCCGGGAACTGGTTGCTCTAACAGGTGCGCTATGCCGGCGCAATACAGAATACAGTGCTTTTCGGCGCCAGATTCCGGACGGGACATGTATCCGATCATGTCCTTCTGTTTCTGCGTCCTGCTTTACGGATGCGGCCTTTCGGGCGCTCGGATGCACCCGGCAAATAATGAAAGGGAGAATGCGGTTTTACGCCGCAAAAAAGAGTTGTCTAAAACAAAACTTAAGATCATTTCTCTGGGAGGACTCAATGAGATAGGTAAGAACCTTACCTGCATCGAGTACGGGAACGACATGGTCATAATCGACTGCGGTCTCGGTTTCCCGGAGGAGGATATGCTCGGTATCGATCTTGTCATACCGGACATAACATATCTGGAAAAAAACAGCGACAGGATACGGGGAATACTCCTGACCCACGGTCACGAGGATCATATCGGTGCTCTGCCTTATGTCCTTAAGACCGTCAATGTCCCCGTTTACGGGACAGGACTCACAATAGGGATCCTTGAGAACAAGCTTCTAGAGCACGAGCTTGACACAGCGCCGGAGCTTATTACGGTAGAAGCAGGCGACAGGGTCTCCCTCGGATGTTTCGAGGCGGAATTCATACATGTCAACCATTCGATAGCGGATTCATGCTGCATCGCTCTCCGGACACCTGTCGGGACCATAGTCCACAGCGGGGACTTCAAGCTTGATATCACGCCTGCAGTCGGCGAGATGATGGATATAACGAGGCTCGGTGAGATCGGCAGGGAAGGCGTGCTTCTGCTCATGTGCGAATCCACGAACGCGGAGAGGCCCGGGTACTCTCCTTCGGAGAGAAAAGTCGGCGCCTCTTTCGGCAATCTGCTTCAGACTTACCGGAACAACAGGATTATAATCGCGACGTTCTCGTCCAATGTGCACAGGGTGCAGCAGATAATCGACCTTTCCGCAAAATACAACCGCAAGGTCGCGATCACGGGTCGCAGCATGCTTAATGTCGTCGGCGCCGCGGTCAGACTTGGTTACATGAATGTTCCGGACGGAGTCCTCATAGATATTTCGGAGATCAAGAAATACTCTCCGGAACAGCTTATCGTCGTCACCACCGGCAGTCAGGGCGAACCGATGTCGGCTCTGTACCGCATGACTTTCTCAGGTCACGACAAGGTCACTCTGGACAGCAATGACGTGGTCGTACTCAGCGCGAACCCGATCCCCGGCAACGAGAAGCTTGTGGGAAAGATTATAAACGAACTTTACAGGCGAGGAGTGACTGTGGTGAACGATGCCACTGCGGAAGTGCATGTCTCCGGACACGCGTGCCGTGAGGAGCTCATGCTGATGCACGCTCTTACCAAGCCGAAATACTTCATGCCGATCCACGGCGAATACCGGCACCTCATCAATCACAAGAATCTCGCTCTCAAAATGGGGATGCCCTCGGAGAATATATTCGTGTCCGCCATAGGCAAGGTACTTGAGATCGACGGCGAGGGCGCGAGATTCAACGGCAGCGTCCCGTCGGGCAAGGTGCTCATCGACGGCTACGGAGTCGGCGATGTGGGCAATGTTGTCCTCAGGGACAGGAGACATCTGGCTCAGGACGGACTGATAGCGATCGTGGTGACCGTGGATACCGATGAGCTCGAGATCGTCTCCGGCCCGGACATCATCTCCAGAGGGTTCGTATATGTCAAGGAGTCCGAAGATCTCATGGAGGAGATCAGGGACCTATCCTATGAGTCGATCAGCGACTGCCTGCTTTCCGGAGCCGATGACTGGATCCAGCTAAAGACCAAAGTCAAGGACGATGTGTCTAAATTCCTTTATTCAAAGACAAAAAGAAACCCCATGATCCTTCCGATAATAATGGAAGTATGATCATGGGGCGTATGACGGTCCGCTGAGGCCGTCAGATGAATACGGCCAGTTCTTTCATGTCTTTTCTCTCTCCGTGGCGGGTACTCGGCTGGCAATCGTCAGCGGCATATCCTATCGGCATGAGAGCATAAGGCTCTATGTTATCCGGAAGACCGAAAGCCTCTTTGACTTCGGACGGAACGAATCTTCCCACCCAAAGCGATCCGAGGCCGAGATCCGTTGCCTGAAGCATCATGTGTGACGCTGCGATAGACGCGTCTGCCTCGGCGAAACTTCTTTCCGAGACCTGCGCGGCGGCGGCTTTGTCGGAGCAGATTATCAGGACCGCGGGAGCACCGTACACGCATGGAGTGAGAGCTTCAAGCTTGGAAAGTGATTCATCGGAGAGCGCGACGAACACCTTAACGGGCTGCATGTTTTTGGCCGTCGGCGCGATCCTCGCGCTCTCAAGCACTGTGTAAAGGAGCTCGTCCGGTATCCTGTCGCTTTTGAATTTTCTGACGGAATATCTCTTTTTTGCCAGTTCTGAAAAACTCATGGTATAACCTCTCTTTTTTAACAGTCTATTATTCGGACCGGCGCGCTGCTCGTGCGCCGTAAAGGAGCATATTAAATGGAAATGGATAAGAATCAACAGCGGGGAAAACTGATCGGCAGGGCTCTGATCATCCTGTCCGTGTTCATCGTCTTTTCGCTGGCTCTGGCTGCAGGAAGGACTGTCCTGATCTCAAACCATTACAATACTTCAACGGGGTATTATGACGGTGAGGGCGCTTTCGATACGGTGCTTAACATTGCGGTTAACTGCGTGATAGTGCTGGGCGTCCTTTCGGCGGTTTTCTTTGCAGGGAAGATAACTTACATGGAATCAGAAGGAGACAGACTGACCGCTGCCGCCGGAGCTTTGGCGTGCGCCCTGAGCCTGGCAGGCGCGATGGTTTATTTCTTCGAAGCACCGGCAGAAAGCAGCAAGCCCGCATTCGGCGTCATAACCGAGGTTTTCGCGTTCCTGACGGCGGCGTTTTTCGCCTATGCGTCATTTTCGCTTCTATCGAAAAAGAGGAACGTCCTTGTCTGGACCCTAATGTGTCTGTGCGCTGTCGCGTTCTGCATCTTCAATATGCTGAGACTGTATTTCGATCTGGGACAGACGATGAACAATCCGGCCAAGATCGCGGAGCAGGTCATGATGGTGGCCTTTGTGCCTTATCTCATGCTTGACTGCAGAACGAAGATCGGAACAGGAAGGCATGCCGCTCTGTTCGGATTCGGACTTGCGGCACTGGCGGCTTCGTTCTTTTCCGTAATCCCGGATATCCTGGTCCGGATATTGTACGGCTACAGGGTCAACACTTCTCTGTCGACGCAGCTTATCGCCCTCGGCATCATGATCTACACCTTGCTTAGCCTGATATCATACGCGTTAAGGATCGTTCCGGCGGAAAAGAAGGAAAAGGTTACTGAGGATAAAGAATCCGACGGCACCGGAACCGCGGGCTCGGATAGTAAAGAGGAGCCCGGGACCTGAATAATGATATTTCAAAAGAGCTGCTAGCCGCGGCTCTTTTTTTTGTTGCCCGGCTTTATGCCGTTCACGGAACGGCCGTTATCTTCTTTTGATGTTTTTCTTGCGGATATGTATTTTGAACAGATCAGGAAAAACAGGAAACTTGATATTAACAGAGACAGCGAAGCCGACGCATACCCCGCCATGAGCCCGGCATATGTGCCGGATACCAGATATCCCGAATAATAAGACGCTTTCGGGAAGTCCCACAGAATGAACATTATGAAAAGTATTAGAGAAAATGAATAGTATGACAGAAACGAGACCGCAAAAGCTATATATTTCCGGGAGGAGACTAAGACGACGCCGATTATGCATACAGCGCAGAAGGATACCGAAACGATCATCAGACAGACCGACAGGACGGTGTGTATGACCATCGGCTCGCCGTATCTCGCGGATGAATATGCAAAGGGAGGTATCACGTTTATGAATTCAGACTCAAAGGTTGAGCTGACCGATGACAGGACAAGACCGCATCCGACGGACATAAGGTAAACCGCCAGACAGATCAGGGATACCGCTGCGCCGACGGACGATACAAAGGGAACGGCACGAAGGGATTTGCCGTCTTCATATACGGAAAACTGTCTCCGGGCATAGAAACAGCAGTATACGATCAGGCAGAGAAATGAAATGATCATCACGAAGTATGCAGCTACGGAAAGTATCTTCGATACGGTATTCGCGCCGTTGCCCGGGACAGATGCGCCTTCCAGCGCCCGGAGAGCGATTCCGGCTGCAAGAAGGAAAACCGCAGCCGCTCCGGCAAAAATATAAATCTTTCTCAGGATTCCGAGGATATTGGAAAAAGTCCGTTTGATCCATTCCATCGCTGTATCTGCCTTTCAGGATACTAATGCTTTCCGCCGGGGCTCCGGCTTTGCCGGAATGATAAAAAGAGTCCTGCGCCGGAATCGTATTTCCGGGGCAGGACTGTGAACGCGACTCAGGATTTGAGATACCTTTCGAGCCAGATTGTGCCGATGTCCAGGGATTCGGCAAGACCGTTGCGGATGTCCTGCTTTACTATCCTGTCTGTCTGGGAGAGGCTGGTGTCAGTTTTCATTATCTGAACGATCACCTTGTCCGGGAGCTGTTCTCCGTCGACCTCTCTGTATGTCAGGACCTGCATGAAAAGGATGTATTCGTCGCTCATGCTTCCGTAGCAGTAAATATCCTTGTCCCTGACGAGGGGCTTTCCTTTGTACATCAGATACTGATCTTTTTTGATTATCTCGGCCATTTATGTGATCCTCCGGGCTGAAGTTGTTTTTATTTGCTACAAGTATAGTATATTTAGAGCTTTTAGTCAACATGCATTTGATATGACTGTCTGTTCGTCGGAAAATGAGCAATGCGCGTCTGGATCCGTATCTGCGCGCGCCAGCTGTAACGCGACCAGGCTGAATACTGCGTTTTCGAGCGGATCAGTGTCATTTCACGCAAACAGGGAAGACCGTCAGGCTTTGAAGTTGTATCCGCAGTCA
>JAGDBK010000105.1 GCA_017959065.1 Clostridia bacterium
CGCTTATGTGCAGCCGGAGTATGATCTTGGCCGGTTTCTTCGTTCCCTGCGTGTTTTTTCAGAGACCTGACTCTTAAGTCGTGCCGACCGGCGGAAGATAAACGGAACAAAAGCGGAAGATAAGCGGGTAATGGATATGACAAATCCGAATCTATATTGAATATTATTGTTATTATTGTTGTAACAGATCGGCGGATGTTTTGTCATTAGAACGGATAATACCCATGAAACAAAAAACGCAGGGGTTTGAGCCAACGCTGAACGAGCTTGATATGAAGAGGATTCTCCGGTCAGACAGATGAATATGATAATACTCCGTAATTCTCCGTCCTTCGCAGAAGTGCCGGAATCAAATCAGCCTGATCTGCATATATTTTGCTGAAACTCATGCAAATCATCTGCATCACCTGCTTGACAATTTGCATATAATCAGATAAAATATATGCAGATTATCTTTAAAGGTGTGCAAATTATGAAACGGTTTGATTATTCTTTTCTCCGCAGCATACGCGTTCCGGTGCGGTTTATGACATTTACGAACGCCATTTACACGTTGCGTAGTATGGAAGAAGAAAAGAAAAACACGTATCCGGACATCTTTACCGCTATGCAAAAAATCGCGGTCGTTCAATCCGTTAAAGGGAGCAACGCGATTGAAGGCATCGTTACCACGGATAAAAGAATTGAAGAGATCGTTAATCAAAGCTCCGCTCCGCTGAACCATAATGAACGCGAGATCGCGGGGTACAGAGATGCTCTCGGTCTGATTCATGCGAGAAACGAAGAAATGTCATTGAACGAGGAACTGGTACTGAGTCTGCACCGGATTCTTCTGGAACAGACTGAGCTGCCATACGGCGGGCAGTATAAGACGGAAGACAATATTATCCGTGAGACCTGCTCCGACGGAACCAGCCGGGTAAGATGGATTCCGGTCCCGGCAAAAGATACTCCGGAAGCGATGAAGCAATTGTATCTGGCATATATGGACGCCAGAGATGATTCGGAAATCGACCCGCTGCTTCTGATCCCGTGCGTGATACTTGATTTTCTTTGCATTCATCCGTTCCGGGACGGTAACGGCAGAATGAGCAGGCTGATCTCACTGCTTTTGCTTTATAAAAACGGATTTGATATTTCGAGGTATATTTCCTTCGAAGAACAGATCAATTCCATGAAAGGAAGCTATTATGAAGCATTGAAGCAATCTTCCGCGGGATGGCATGAAAACGCAAACGACTATATCCCGTTTATCGAAAAATTCCTGCTTACCCTGTATTTGTGCTATAAAGAGCTGGATAAGCGGTTCCTGACACTTGGCACGAAAAAGATAAGCAAGAAAAAGCGCGTGGAAGGCACTGTAATGAATGCATTCCTGCCGATCGGCAAGAAAGAGCTTCAGGACCTGATGCCGGATATATCCGCAACGACAATAGAGCAGGTCCTGGGATCTATGGTCAAAGACGGAGCTGTCAGGAAGATCGGATCGACCAGAAATGCAAAATATATCAGAAATTGAATTTGCTGCCGGAGCTGTATGCTTCGTTATACCGTCTCCAGACGATGCCGCCCGTTCGGACCGGTAATACTGACAAGAAGATCCCGGTCTGACGGAACGATTTCGGTCACCGCAGACATATGTAAAGGAAATAGAAATGGTCGACATAAAAAAGCTTGAAAAAGACGATATCGGCAGAGTCATCGATTTCGAAGAAGAACTCAGACGACAGGAACCGGATACTTATTATTGGGAACCGGATGAGTCATACAGACTCAAGCTGGAACAGAGTTTTACAGATCCAAGGTTCAATACGGCGATCTCTTTCATCGCCGTAAAGGAAGGCAGAGTCATCGGGAGGATCGACGCCTCGCTCATCAGCAGCAGAAGCGACGCGTCCTGCTTCAGCGCGTATCTGGACTGGATCTGCGTTCTCAAAAGCGAAAGGCATCACAAAGTCGCGCAGGCGCTTCTGAACGTGATGAGAGAAGAATGCAGAAGACAGGGCGCCGGCGTGCTGATAGCGCTTATGGCGAACAACGGTGAGGCGCAGAAGTTTTACGGAAGCGTGGAGAACGCGTCGATACATGATACCGGAATTTGGATCGATATCGGATAACCGGAACAGCAACGGTACGGTAATCAGATACGGCACTTTTAAACTGGATGATAGACAAAATGCGGATCGAAACGGCCGGATCCGCGTGAACGGTCCGGCGGTTTAATAGTACAGTTTTTTTTGAGATGGATCTTAAAAACACTTGACAGATTTGGTTTATTGGTGTAAACTAGCCTTGAGGTTTATCCAAATCAACCAGGAGGGGTGACACAGAATGACGGAAATCGAACTCGGGGCGGTGCAGGAGCGGTTTGCGGATATCGTCTGGGCAAACGAGCCGGTAGGTTCGGGAGAACTGGTTAAGCTGTGCGAAAAGGAGCTGAACTGGAAGAAGCCGACCACTTACACCGTGCTCCGGAAGCTGTGCGAAAAAGGGCTTCTGAAAAACGATAACGGCACGGTATCCTCGCTCGTCTCCAGGGAGGAATTCTATTCCGCGAAGAGCGAGCAGATCGTCGAGGATTCGTACAGAGGTTCGCTGCCGGCTTTCATTGCCGCGTTCATTTCACGCAGGGAGATCTCCGCGCAGGAAGCGGATGAGATACGCGGCATGATCGATGCCATCAGGAAGGGGGACGAATCATGAGCGAGGTATTTCTTCGGATCCTCAATATGAGCCTGACGGCTAGCTTCCTGATCCTCGCGGTCATTCTCGTCAGACTGATACTCAGGAGAGCGCCGAAATGGATCGCCTGCGTACTCTGGGCGCTTGTAGCCGTCCGGCTGATCCTGCCCGTTTCCGTCGAATCCTCTCTTTCGCTCGTACCGAGGAGCGTCAGCGACGGAACGGCGGTGGAAAGATGGGCCGGTTCATATGTGGGCGAACTGACATATGTTTCCGAAGACGATCCGCGATACGCGGAAAGCGTCGGCTCCGGCGCCGTGCAGGTGACCGGGGAGGACGGAAGACCGTACGCGGTCGCCGGAGACGGCGGTACCGCTCCTCCTGAAACGGTTGGCTCGAGCGTCGTGCCGGTCCTGTCAGTCATCTGGGCATCAGGGACGGCCGTGCTTCTCGCGTACGCGTTCTTCAGCTGGATAAGATTAAAAAGAAGCGTCGGCGCGTCGATGCCCCTGAAAGACGGCATCTTCGTGTGCGACGAGGTCAGGACTCCGTTCATCCTCGGGGTGTTCAGACCGAAGATCTACATACCGTCTTCATTGAAAGGTGCCGATCTTGTCTGCGTGACGGCCCACGAGACGGCGCATATAAAGAGGCGCGACCACTGGTGGAAGCCGCTCGGTTTTCTGATCCTGGCGGTCCACTGGTTCAATCCGCTCTGCTGGATCGCGTATATCCTTCTCTGCCGTGACATCGAGATGGCCTGCGACGAGAAGGTCGTCCGCGGTCTGGACAGGGAAGCTGTCGCCGCGTATTCGCAGGTGCTGCTGGACTGCAGCGCGCCCGGAAAACGGATCGCGGCCTGTCCTCTCGCTTTCGGCGAGGTCGGGGTAAGGGAACGCGTCAAAAACATCCTGAATCTCAGAAAGCCGGCATTCTGGATCATTCTGGCCGGAATTGCTGCGTGCGCAGTTCTGGCCGTATGCCTTATGACGAACGGCAGGCAGGAAGCTCCCGAAACGCCGGAGGACGGTTTCTTCAGCATCAGCTATGAGCTCGGGAACACGGCACGTCATTTCAAGAATACGCCTTCCAGGGCAATGGAAGGGGAGACAGTGGAGATCAGGACGGAAAGACTGGTCGATGCCGGCATTCATGTCTACGCGGACGGCCAGGAGATAAATAGGACGCACTTCGGCAGCGACTACTGGGTATATTCCTTCACCATGCCGGACAGGGACGTTCTGGTGACAGCAAGACCCTATACCAAGTCCGAGATATGGGGAACGGGAGATGCAGGTCTGAAAGCGCTGAAGGAAAAGTATCCGGAGTATTTCGGCCTGTCGACCTTCAAAGGTCTTGAGGTCTATGTCTGGCAGATTGTGCCGGAA
>JAGDBK010000015.1 GCA_017959065.1 Clostridia bacterium
GCCTCGCTTCGGGAATAGTTGTCAAAGACCATCGTCCTGAACGGCTGATTCCGGTGACGGGGCACCTTCAGCGTGATCCGGCCGATACGGGTATTCAGCGGTCTCTCGCGAGATCCGTTTCTGAAATCGGTGCGGTTATCGCTTCTCTTGTACCAATCAGCACCCAGTTGTTCGGCGGATTCCGCTTCCAGGATACTGTTCAGACTCGCCTCCAGCAGCTTTCGGAAAGTATTTTCCCGATTTTCTGAAAGAAGGAGTAGAATTTCTTCCTGATTCAGTGTAATATTGATCTGGGCCATTTGCTTTGTCCTCCTCGGTATTACCTGGATTTGTGGTGATTTCCATTATACCTGAGGCGAGCACTTGGCTCAATTCTATTTTACACCATTATAAGAGGACGTTACCAAAAGGCGGCCAGATCACACAGCTGTATCACACCATGAAGGGATTGAGCAGGTAGTCTTATCAAAAAACCTACAACAAGTTGACAATAAGTATTGACAGATTATATGGAGTGTGTTATAGTGTGCATGGACGCTTAATAGGAGTATAGTTGGCTGAGATAAAGGAGAAAAACGAAACAAATGAAAACTCAGAGCAGAATCTTTTTGGGGGCGGCGTTCTTCCTTTCTGTTCTCATGATGATTACAGCCGGGATGTGGAAACCCAAAGCGGAGAATGCATCTTCCATTAATTTGAATAAAGTTGACGGACTTCTTAGAGAACACCTTGAAGCGGATCCGGAATCAGATGTTCGCGTGGATATTTGGATAAGGGATGTTGATGTTAATGCCATTGAATCGCAGATTCTGGAAGAGATAGGAATCAACAGGCAGTTTATATACGAGAGTGAAGGTAAACGTGACTTCTCACTGAACGAAGTGAAAGATTACATTAAACGTGAACGTGACCTGTATTCTGCAATGGAGAAGGAGAATATCCTGTCTTTTCTTGAAAGACACCAAGAAGTCAAGTCATTGAAGACTCCGATCGCAACAAGCGTTTTTGCCCCGGTCATTACAGCGTATATCTCTATCCCGGACCTTTGTCTTTTAGCAAACGATGAAGATGTCGAACTGATTTGTTATGCGCCGGAGTACCAGCGTGTGGAGACGATGTATAGTGCCATGTATACGATCAGAGATATGTATGTCAGGGAGAACCTTGGGTATTCCGGAAACGGAATGATTGTCGGGATGAGTGAGGCAACTGGATTTCCGGACGATTCGTCCTGGTATTTCTATAATAACAATGTCGTTTTGGATCCTAGTTTAACTCCAGGGTATATTGCCAGTCATGCATCAGCAGTCGGTTCGGTCATTGCGGGAAGGTCATCAAGTGGAGTACTTACGGTAAATGGTGTCGTGCCGGATGCGACCTTGCTGGCAACTTATGATTACGGAGATGGTTCATACAGTGATATTGAGTGGCTCCTGACCGAAGGGGCAGATGTCATTAACTGCAGTTGGGGAATCGTGAGCAGCGATGATAGTATCTATGGCAGATATAATGCAATCGATCGCTGGTTTGACCATATCGCGATCAACCATAGCGTTCATGTAGTTGTGTCAGCAGGTAATTACAACACGGATTCCTTCTGGATGACGATCTCAGGCGTTTCGACCGAGATAGTTATTCCAGAAGCCAAGAGAGGGTTTGTTACTTCCCCGGGGGTGGCGATGAACGTCATTACAGTTGGCGCTTTAGATGATTGCCAGACCTCTTCCGATCGTACAGATGATATCATCGCAGACTTCTCAAGTTATTTGTCTCTGGAATCGGACATTCAAAAGCCGGATATGGTTGCTCCTGGCGTAGGAATCGATCCCAGTTATTACGGAAGCTTTTCAGGAACCAGTTTCTCAGCTCCGATCGTGGCCGGGGTGGTAGCGCAGGTATGTCAGATGAAACCGGAACTTCTCGTTAAGCAGGGAACGGTTAAGGCTATTCTTGCCTCATCGACAGCACATCCAAGAGCTTATTCAAGCATCGATCAGAATCTGTATAATTACTACGGAGCAGGGTGCGTTGATGGTTTGGGGGCGTACTATACGACCATCGTTGAACGTTATCACTCGGGATTCTTTGGTGCCGGGTCCGTTGCCGGGGCAACGCATTCATACACTATCCATGCAACAACGGGCGATTCCAATATCCGTGTGGCATTTGCGGTGTTGAGAACGAATACGATGTACGAGTCCCACACAACCGGAACACCGTATCTGGCTACGCCGGTACTGTTTGTGCTTCGAATCAAGGATGCGTCAGACAATGTTGTTGCTTCATCTGTCATCCAGATTGGACAGATGAGTGCGCCGGTCGAGAATAATCTTTTGGTGGCTTCTTTTTTGACAAACTACGTTGAGGCGGATTACACAGCCGAGATAGAGATGCTTACTACGCCGGATAGCGGGGTTATAACATATTACGGGCTTGCGTCTTACTAACTGATGAAAGGAGTTATTATCATGAGACGGCATTTGAGCATTGTTTACTGCCTGATACTGGTCCTGCTGGCGGGGCTGACCCTTAGCCTTTCTTCCTGCGGAAGACCGATTCACTCAGAGGCACTTGCAAAACAGCAAGATCAACAGTTGCCGGACAACGCAGAGATGAATGCAGATGCAGGTGATCCTGGATTCTTGCCTCTGGACGAAAGCGAAGATGCAGGAAACACGAAGGAACTACCGATTTCCTTCTCGCTTCAGAAAGAGGAGGCTGCATGGTTCGGAACAGGAAACCGATCAACTTCTGATCTGGTGGCACACTTTACCTCAACGGAAGAATTAGAGTCGTTCTTCCGGGACAAGTATCAGCACATGGAACCCGGAGACAATGAGGACCTTAAGAAGCACTGGGATGTTTTTGTTCAGCCTGTGATCGATGCGGCCAGAGCGGCTTACGGAACAACGTTTTTTGAGAACCGGGAGCTCCTGCTCTATTGTGTCAAAACGGGGACGTCCACCTATCAGCCGGGCGATTATGCCCTACTTCGTTCCGGTCCGAGTGTGACGCTTCTGTATTCCGTCCAAGGACCGGAGGTTGGGGCGGATGGGATTGTAAAAACAAATAATGACCTTGGTTTGTTTCCAATTCTGTTAGCCGTAGATAAAAACGATCTGGCAGGCGTTACGGCTTTTCAGGTCTCTCCCAGAAGATGAGATCAGGTGAAATGCGGTCGTAAAGGCCGGTGCCGGGCGTCTCCGGAAATCGAAGCAAAAAGGCTGTCCTGCCATCGGACAGCCTTTTTGATCAGACGGGGAGAATTGTCTCAGGGACGTGTCAGATCGGCAGGACAAGGCCCAGAACGAACCAGATGAGACCAAGGATCGCCAGAAGTGCCCAGCTGAGGCCGCGGAAGAAGAGAAACCATTCGGAAGGCTCTGCCTGTTCGGCGTCCCGGATACGGAACTTCAGACCCCAGCGAAACCATTCCTCCGCGAACAGAATGGAGAAGACCGTCAAAACGCAGAAGAACATGCCCGGAAACCATAAAAAAACGCCGGCACGCTGTCCAAGAGGAGGCCCTTCCAGAACGGCTGTTATGGCGGCCGGAGAAGGTTCTGTCAGGTCAGATGCCCTTACAGCCGTTCCCGCTGAAAAAGAACGCCCGGGAAGCTCTATCGCTTCCATCGTATCCCGGTCGGAGTCGTACAGCCAGCGCTGATCCACCACATCAAGGATCGCTCCGTGGAACCATCCCTGCTCCCCCCGGCGGATCGTAATGCCGGTCATGAACGTTCTCATGACATGATCGTCCGGGACGGAGGACGGGTCTGTTTCCAGTGTGAAGGGACCATATACGTTACTCCCGAAGTGAAACAGGACCGTCTTCCCGTCAGAGACCGTTACAGACAGTTTTTCACCGCCCAGTGTGCCGGCATACACGGTGCTTCCGTTGGAATGAGTGCGTTTCAGAAAGGCGTCTCCATACCAGAAGCCGCTGCCGAACAGAATAAAAGCATAGACCACAGTAAAGACCGCAGCCATAAACCCCGTCAGGAAAAGGATGGATCTTGGATATGATCCCAGATGCCTGATTCGGTCCATATGCACCTCCGCTGTCTCCGTGATCCGGGAGAAACGATAACGGTCCCCCTCCCAGAATGATCGATTTTGTTTTCTTTAGTATTTTATATCAGAAAGAGCGGAAAGTCAAGACGGATCCCCTTCGACCGGGATAAAAACAGAAAGGACGAGAAAACCTTCAGCACAGGGCCTGATTTCACGACAACAGCAGGAAATCCAGTATCGTCTGATCAAAGTCTTTTGCCTCTTCGTACGCCGCGTGTCCCAGTCCAGGGCAAAGGACCAGTCTGCTGCCGGGGATCAGGCGATGCAGCTCCCGGGACGCCTCAGCGCCTACGATCCGGTCTTCCTCCCCGCCTATGATCAGGACGGGGCAGGAGAGGGACGGCAGGACGGAGGCGGCATCAAAGGAAAGGATCGCGCGGGCGTTTGTCAGGAAACGGTCGTAGCTTTTCGGCTTTCCCACGGCGCCGATGACAGGGTAGAGCTTCCGATAGGCTTTCAGCCGCGCCGGGGAATAACTGTTTTCAGCTGTATCGATCATCAGGGCTTTGTGATCACCGGACAGGGCATAGTCTATCCATTTTTGGACCCGGTCCCGTGTCATCTCCCCGGTCTGTGCCGCCGTCACGGCAAGGACCAGTTTTTCTACCAGATCCGGATGATCGGCAGCCAGATACTGGGCGATCATCCCTCCCTGCGAAATACCCAGGACCGAACACTTTTCGATTCCCAAGGTCCGAAGCGCCTGTGCCTGATCTTCCGCCATTTCCCGAATGGAATAGTCCGGCGGCATCTCATCCTTCCGGCTGAACATATAGACCGTGAAGCTTTCGAAAAAGCGCCGGTAGGAAGGTGCCAGCAGGAGGGCTTTCCCTTTTACGGTCATGAGACCGTCGGAAAGACCGGGCAGCAGGATCAGGACTCTTTTCCCATGACCGAAGGAGACATAATTCATGGAAGTGCTGCCTGACGCAACAGCCGCATTTTTAGCATTCCACAACATGGAGCGTTCCTCCCTGAAAGGTGGGGCCGGTTATCGTTTTGCCCCTTTACAGACCGTCTTCATCGGATAGTATAGCGCCTCTGAGGACTAAAACGCAATCGCCTGACGCAAAAAGCCCGACTGTCCTTCAGTCGGCGGGGAGTTCGGCTATGACTGCGCGGAAGGAGGAAGCACCCGGCCTGAAACGAGAGGAAGGACGAAAAACAGAAGAGCCCCTGACCGGGAGATTCCGGTTCAAGGGGGCTCTTTCTGCGATCCCACCTATGATCTTAAGCGCAGCGGGAGGGATTCGAACCCCCGTGCGGTTGCCCGCAAACTGATTTCGAGTCAGCCCCGTTATGACCGCTTCGATATCCCTCCGTATGTAATTTGCTGCGAACTTTGATAGAAAACTGATAGATGATCTGTCAGTTTCCTGCAATCCAAAGTCGCGAAAACTGCAGGAAAACGGAGCTTTTGCGAGAAAACCGGAGCTTTCACGCTGTACCGAGTGACGAAACCGAGCCGCTTTCGAGTAAATGGAGCCTTGCTTCTTATCGTCCCTTTTCGTCACTATTATGCTGCCGTGATTAATCCGATTCTATCTCAAACATTGCAAGCAGCTTTTTTAAC
>JAGDBK010000106.1 GCA_017959065.1 Clostridia bacterium
ACCGGTCGTGAAGTTCCCTGAAGACCTTCCTGACCGCTATATACTCCTCGTTATCGGTCTCCGATGTCCCCGTGGCTTCGTTTATGAGCTCGTCGCTGTACTCGAGCCGCTTGAGTTCCTTCTTTGCGAGAAATTCCGGATTGCCCCCCAGCATGATATCGGTTCCTCGTCCTGCCATGTTGGTCGATATCGTCACTGCCCCGAGCTTTCCTGCCTGGGCGATTATCTCCGCTTCGCGCTCATGGAATTTTGTGTTCAGGACGGTATGGTCGATCCCCTCCAGCTGGAGCAGTCTGGACAGATATTCGGATTTTTCCACCGATACCGTGCCGACGAGTACCGGCTGTCCCTTTCCGTGGCACTCCTTGATCTGCTCGATGATGGAAATGAATTTTCCGCGCTGGGTCTTGTATACCGAATCGGGATGATCGATCCTTATCATGGGCATGTTGGTCGGCACTTCAACGACGTCGAGCCCGTATATCTCGCGGAACTCTGATTCCTCGGTCAGAGCCGTACCGGTCATTCCGGAAAGCTTCCCGTACATCCTGAAGTAGTTCTGGAACGTGATCGTAGCGAGAGTCTTCGTCTCGTGCTCGATCTTTACCTTCTCCTTTGCCTCGATAGCCTGGTGAAGCCCGTCGGAGAATCTTCTTCCCGGCATGAGACGGCCCGTGAAGCTGTCAACTATTATGACTTTTCCGTCTTTGACTATGTACTCCTCGTCGCGGTGCATGATGCCGTGCGCTTTTATTGCGGTGTTGATATAGTGAAGAAGCTCCGCGTTTTCCGGTGAGGACATGTTCTCGACAGAATAGTATTCCTCCGCTTTCCTTAGCCCGCTTTTGGTGAGAGTGACGTTCCTCGCCTTCTCGTCGACCACGTAATCCGCGTCTATGTCATCGTTTGACACCTTGTCGTCGAGTTCCTTGACCACGTACTTCCTCAGCCGGGAGACGAACCTCTCGGCCTTGTCGTAATCGTCTGTGGACTTCTCGCCCTGACCCGAAATTATAAGAGGGGTCCTTGCCTCGTCAATAAGGATCGAGTCCACCTCGTCCACGATGGCGAACACGTGACCGCGCTGGACCATATCCTTCTTGTAGATAGCCATGTTGTCCCTGAGGTAGTCGAATCCGAACTCGTTGTTTGTACCGTATGTGATGTCCGAACCGTAAGCCACCTGCTTTTCCTGCCTGGTCTGACCGTGCACCACGAGTCCGGTGGTCAGGCCCAGAAATGAATAGACCCTTCCCATCTCCTCGCTGTCTCTTTTCGCGAGGTAGTCGTTCACGGTGACTATGTGGACGCCCTTCCCCTCAAGAGCATTCAGATACGCGGGCATGGTCGCCACGAGCGTCTTGCCCTCACCGGTCTTCATCTCGGCTATGCGGCCCTGATGAAGGAGGATGCCGCCTATCAGCTGGACTCTGAACGGTCTCTTGCCCAGCACGCGGTCATCGGCTTCCCTGACCAGCGCGAAAGCTTCCGGAAGGACTGAGTCCATGCTCTCGCCGGAGGCGAGCCTTTCTTTCAGGATCCGGGTCGTTCCTCTCAGCTGCTCGTCGGTCATCCCGGAATACTTTTCTGCCAGCGACTCTATTTTGTTAACAGCGGAATTGATCTTTCTTATCTGTCTCTCGCTGTATGTACCGATCACGGATGAAATAAGTCCCATTTTCGAACCTCTGTGTATATGTCCGCCTTTCTCCGGCGGATGATTTGATTACCACGGTATGCGGTCGTCTTCCGGCCGCAAGCAGCAGTACGGAAGTGACAGATTACCCCGTTTAATTATACATCAAATGCGTCCTCAAAACAATGATAAAATGAGCCTGCCGCGGACTGTTCAAGGCATTTTCCGCCGCCCCTTCCACACGGAGGGCACATATGCCGGTCAAGCGGAAGGATGAGTTTCTTTGTCATTGACTATTGCGGAGACATATGGCATAATATAGCGCGGAAAGCAAAAGCGGACCGAAAAAAGCAAAAAGGCCGCAAAACGGCCTATCGGAGGTATATATGGTAAGACCCCTTAAGAAACTGTCCGGATTCGAGGGCGTAAAGGGTCCGGTACTGACAGTGGTCATGGACGGAATAGGATGCGCTCCCGAAGGAGCCGGAAACGCCGTAAGACTTGCAAACACGCCCACTCTCGACAGACTTACCGAAACGTGTCCCCACGTTCTTCTAAAGGCTCACGGCACTGCTGTCGGACTTCCGACAGATGACGACATGGGCAACTCCGAGGTCGGACACAACGCCATAGGATCCGGCCAGATCTTCGCCCAGGGTGCCAAACTGGTAAGCGAATCCATAGAGAGCGGAAGACTGTTCGCCTCGGATACCTGGAAGGAGCTCACGGAAAACGTCAGGAAAAAAAGCAGTACCCTGCATTTCATAGGACTGTTCTCCGACGGGAACGTACACTCGCACATAGACCATCTGAAAGCGCTGATCGACAGATCGAAGGCGGAAGGGGTAGGAAGGGTGCGCGTTCATATCCTTATCGACGGAAGAGACGTCGGAGAGACATCCGCACTTGAGTACATCGTTCCTTTCGAGGAATACCTCAAAGGCATAAGAAGTCCCGATTTCGATATTATGATCGCTTCCGGCGGCGGCAGGATGAAGATAACCATGGACAGATACGAGGCCAACTGGGGCATGGTCGAGCTCGGGTGGAAGACTCATGTGCTCGGCGAGGGACGGATGTTCGAGTCCGCGGAAGAGGCGGTCACCGCATACAGGAATGAATTCAAGGTCATAGATCAGGATCTTCCCCCGTTCGTCATCGGAAAAGACGGTGTTCCCTGCGGACCCGTCAACGACGGTGACAGCGTTATCTTCTTCAATTTCAGGGGCGACAGGGCCATCGAGATATCAAGGGCATTCGAGGAAAAGGATTTTGACAAGTTCGACAGGAAGAGGTTCCCGGATGTCCTTTACGCCGGTATGCTGGAATACGACGGAGACCTTAAGATCCCGTCAAGATATCTGGTTTCCCCTCCCGACATCACGAACACCATGAGCGAGTATCTGTGCGCGACCGGGATAACGGAATACGCTGTCTCCGAAACGCAGAAATACGGACATGTCACTTATTTCTGGAACGGGAACAGGAGCGGAAAATTCGACGATTCTCTCGAAACCTACGAAGAAGTCCCTTCGGACATCGTTCCGTTCGAACAGAGGCCTTGGATGAAATCCGCCGAGATCACGGACAGGCTCATAGACGCTCTGAAGAGCGGCAGATACAAATATCTCAGGGTCAATTTCCCCAACGGCGACATGGTCGGACATACCGGCAGCCTTGACGCGACTATCATCGGCGTGGAATCCGTCGATCTCCAGCTGAAGAGGATACTCGACGTCATAGACAGCCTCGACGGCGCGGCGCTGATCACCGCCGATCACGGAAACGCCGACGAGATGTACGAGATAGATAAAAAGACCGGTGCTCCGAAGAAGACGAAGGACGGCGGTCTCGCCTCAAAGACGAGCCACACCCTGAACCCGGTCCCCTGCATCATCTATGACAGGAACCACAGCTACAGACTCAGGAAGACGGACGGTCTCGGTCTTTCCAACATAGCGGCCACGATGGTGAATCTTATGGGTTACGAAGCTCCCGAGATGTGGGACGAATCGATCATCGATATAGACTGACGGTCCATAACGCAGACATCCGCCGGCTTGGCATGCCAAGCCGGCGGATCTGTTTTTTCATCTGAAAAAGTTGTTCTGTCTCGCGATCTCGAACGCAAGCACCGCGCTGGCCGATGCCGAAGACAGAGAGCATCTGAATCTGCTTCCGTAATCCAGTCTGACTATATCGTCCGCCAGCTCGAGAACAGAAGCCGATATGCCTCTTTTCTCTCCGCCGATTACAAGCAGAAGCGGTGTCTTCAGGACCGCGTCGTAAACGGAGACCGACCTTTTGATCGAAGAGCAGACGATTCTGATCCCTCTTGATTTGAAGAAGCGGACCGCTTCCAGCGGGTCGGCCACCCTTATGTCCATGAGTTCGGAGGCTCCTGCCGACGATCTGCACACGGTCCCCGCGGCGCTCAGCCAGTTCCTCGGCGGAAGTACCAGGCCCGTGACCCCGGCTGCCATAAGAGATCTGAGGGAATAACCGAAATTGTAAGGATCCTCAATTCCGTCAAGAAGCACGAAAAATCCTCCGGACATGAAATCTCCGTCGAATTCTCCGGAATAATTCCTTTCTGTGCACTCCGCGGCGATACCGCCGTGCGTCGTGCCGCGGCAGAGCCCGTCCAAGAATCCCCTGTCAGTCAGTTCAAGCGCAAAATTCAGTTCCTTATGTTTCTCCCTCAGGTATTTCAGATCCTTTTCCTTTTTCTCTGCCCTTTCCCGGTCGAAATAGACCCTGATGACGCGCCGGTCGCTTTTCCCGCTCTGAAACGCGTCGATGACCGCTCTGACGGAAAGCATACCTTCAAACACAGACGGATCGTCCGTAAAGCCTTCGATGGGTTCTGCGCTCAAGATCGATCCACCTCCCATGAAAATGTCGAAGGCCTTCCTTCCTGCTCAAGGGAAGGAAAACCGTGCTGACGGAATACCTCATACACTGCGATCGCCGCGCTGTTGGAAAGATTCAGACTTCTGAGTCCGTCCCTCATCGGTATCCGTACGCTCCTGTCCGGATTCGAAGCGATCATAGTCTCGGGGAGACCGCAGGACTCCTTTCCGAACATCAGAAACACGTTATTCGGATAATCAACTTCCGTATAGACTACCCTGGCCTTTGCCGAGAAATAGAACATCTCCGCTTCCGGATTTCTGATCCGGAAGTCTTCGATGCCGTCGTAGTAGAAGATCTCCAGCTTGTCCCAGTAGTCAAGACCCGCCCGTTTGAGTTTTCTGTCGTCTATCTCGAACCCGAGCGGTCTTATCAGATGCAGAACGCTTCCCGTGGCGGCGCAGGTCCGGGCTATGTTACCCGTGTTCTGAGGTATCTCCGGCTCGTGAAGGACGATATTCACTTTGAATCCGCTCATATCTTCTGACCATTAAGCTCCGTAGGAACTCAGGCCCCCGGGAACCGGTCAGCACTCCTTTAAAAATATTTCGATTCTCTCAGCGATGCGCCCTGACGACAGACCCGCATAATCGAGCAGCGAATCCACGCGGGACGGCGGCGAGACGAAACTGTCGTCAACAGCCAGTATAAGCGTCCTGATCCCTTCAGTACCAAGCCGCGACGACTCTTTCAGCTTTTCCGCGAGTATCATCGACGATCCGCCGTTTTTGATCCCCTCTTCGACAAAGACGAGCGTGCCGGTGCCGCCTGAAAGAAGATATCTGATCTCCGAGAGCGGAATATCGAACGGCTTCAGAGTCTGGATCACCGCGACCGAGCACTCGGTACCGCTTTCCCTGAGCTTCTCTGCAGCCCCGACCGCCTCGGCCGAGATCTTTCCGTATGTGACGATTAGTACTCCGGCCGCGCCTGATTCAGGTGCGTCGGTGAGTGCGGGAAGCGTGTTTTCCGGATCAATCTCCCGGAAGCCGGAGAAGTCCAGATATTCCGGAGAGTTCGGGTATCTTACGGCCACCGGTCCGGAGGCTTCAAGCGAGCTGGTCAAAATGCGCCTCAAGTACGAAAAATCAGCCGGAGCGTATATCTCGAAGCCTGGTATGGCGGACAGAAACGACACGTCGAATATTCCGTGGTGAGTGGGGCCGTCAGAACTGTTCAGCCCCGCTCTGTCCACGCAGATCACCACCGGCAGGCTCTGGAGAGCTATGTCGTGAAGAAGGCTGTCGTATCCTCTCTGAAGGAAGGACGAGTAAACGGGGATGAACGGCCTGCATCCTGCCGCGGCGAGCCCCGCGGAGAAAGTCAGCGCGTGATCTTCGGCAATGCCCTCGTCGAAGAATCTGTCCGGGAATCTGTCCCGGAATCCGCAAAGCCCCGTCCCGGACTCCATGGCAGCAGTCACGGCGCAGACCTCCGGATGCTCTTCCGCAATATCCGTCAGTATCTCACCGAAAGCCCTGGAAAAGTTCTTTTCGTTCTCGCTGTTCATTTCCGGCCTTATGCAGTGATATTCGTTCGGGTTATCTTCGGCGGGGGGATAGCCCTTTCCCTTTTTGGTCTTGAGATGGATGATCGCGCTCTGGTTCTGCGAAGCGGCGGCCCTGAGCATCGACTCAACGACCGCGTAGTCGTTTCCGTCGCCCGGACCGACATAGAACAGTCCCAGATCCTCAAAATAGTTGCTTCCGTAAAGCCTGTTCTTGATCCTGATCTTGATGTTCTTGACCAGTTCGAAAAGAGGCTTGCCGATAAGCGGGATATGCCTGATTACCCTTGTGGTCCCCCGCTTTACCTTTATGTACTTTTTCGACGAACGGACTTTGGCTATGTACTTTGCGAACGCGCCGATGTTCTTGGATATGGACATCTCGTTCTCGTTCAGGATGATGATCAGCCTCAGGTCTTTTTCCACATTGTTGAGAGCCTCGTGGATCATTCCGCCTGTATATGCGCCGTCTCCGATTACAGCCACCGTATAGCTGTCCCTGCCGAAGATTCGGTCGGCTTTTGCGAATCCCAGCGCTGCTGAAAGCGATGTGCTGCTGTGACCGGCGCCGAATGCGTCATATTCGCTCTCCGACCTTTTGGTAAATCCCGACAGTCCGCCCGGCTTCCTCAGCTCATCGAAGCCTTCCCTTCTGCCCGTAAACATTTTATAAACGTAGGACTGATGGCCGACGTCGAAGATTATCCTGTCCTCCGGCGGAGAAAAGACCCTGAGCATGGCCACCGTCAGTTCCACAGCTCCGAGATTGGATGCGAGGTGGCCTCCGGATGCGGAGACTTTGTCGACAAGAAATCTCCTTATGCTCCCGCAGAGCTCGGGTATATCGGAAGCCGGCAGCTTTTTTATGTCATCGGGAGTGAGGACCCTGTCAAGGATATTCTGTTTTTCAGGCAAGTCGCTCTCCCCCTTTCAAAAAATCATCCGTATAACAAAACCAGCCGCTCCGTGAAACGGAGAAGCTGATCTGTATGATGTATTCCGTTAACGCGTCTCCGCAGACCGCCGGTCACCTTTCCTCCCTGAAGTATGGCAGGCCCAGACTTGCGGGAGGCTGATTCTCCTTCTTTTTTCTCATGCTGACTATTACCAGAACGAGTATCGTGACGACATAAGGAAGCATGTTTATGAGTTCCTTGGTGCTGCTGGAAAGACCCGGGATGTATACGCAGAGGATATACAGTCCGCCGAAAAGGAACGAGCTTAGTATTCCCATGCTCGGCCTCCAGATAGCGAAGATAACTATTGCGATCGCCAGCCAGCCTCTGTCGCCGAAACCGTTGTTTGTCCAGGCTCCGCCGGTGTAGTCCATAACGAAGTAGAGACCTCCGAGGCCCGCGATGGCGCCGCCGATCAGAGTGGACAGGTACTTGTACTTGACAACGCTTATTCCCGCAGCGTCGGCGGTCGCCGGATTCTCTCCTATCGACCTCAGGTTGAGTCCGGCTTTAGTGCGCTTAAGGAAGAATGACGCGACGATCGCTATGATGACGGCAAGATATGCCAGAAATCCGAACGAAAGGAATGTCTCGGCGAAAGTTGCAAAGGGTTCCCCGAGGCTGACCAGATAATCGTAAAGCGGCAGTTTGGCCTTGAAGCAGAGCCCGGTGGTCATAAGGGATATCGATCCCGTCTCCCCGAAGAAACTCAGCAGGGATCCGCCGAAGAAGTTTCCTATTCCCACTCCGAACGTGGTGAGAGCCAGGCCGGTAACGTTCTGGTTGACGCGGAGGGTGACTGTAAGGAAACTGTATATCAGCGCCATCAGGACAGATCCTGCAATAGATGACAGCAACGGTATCAGGATGCACAGCGCCGGATTCAGCTCTGCGCCGGAATGCTCGTATAGATATCCGCCTATGATGCCGGAAATGCCTCCCACGTACATTATGCCGGGAATTCCCAGATTAAGGTTACCGCTCTTCTCGGTGATGATCTCGCCCGTTGCCCCGAACAGAAGCGGTATTCCCTGAATGATAGCCGCGTTGATGAAGGCAAATATGGTTTTGATGATCATTGTTTTGCCTCCCTGCGTTCTTTGGAAGTTCTGAAGTTTATCTTATAATTGATGAAGAACTCGCATCCGATGATGAAGAAGATTATTATTCCCGTTATTATGTCTGCCACACTGGTATTCAGCCTGAAAGCCGTCGCTATCTCTCCCGCGCCGCGCTGGAGGAAAACTATCAGGAAAGAAGTAACGATCATCAGGAGCGGATTGAATTTCGCCAGCCATGATACCATTATCGCCGTGAAGCCCATGCCGCCCGCAAGCTCCTTTGAGATCGTGTGGTTTGTTCCTGAAACGAGAAGGAATCCGGCAAGTCCGCAGATCGCGCCGGATATCAGCATGGTCCTGATTATGACCTTTTTGACGTCGATTCCTATATATCTCGCCGTATTCTGACTTCCGCCCACCACGGATATCTCATATCCCTGCTTGCTGTATTTGAGGTAGATGAACATCACCACGGTCAGAATGAACACAATGATTATATTGATCAGGTATTTCTGGCCGAAAAGGTCCGGGAGCCATCCGTTCTGGGAGTTCATGTTGATAATTCCCATTACATTTGATCCGTTGGGCACCCAAACCATTATGAAGAAAGCGACGAGCTGCATGGCAACATAGTTCATCATCAGAGTGAACAGGCTCTCGTTGGTACCCCAGACGGACTTGAACACTGCCGGGATAAGAGCCCAGATCATACCGCTCGCGATTCCGGCGGCCAGCATCAGAAAGATGAGCAGCGCGTTCGGAATGCTGTCTTTGGCATAAAACATGCATGCCGCGCTTGCAAGCCCTCCCACAAGGACCTGACCTTCGGCGCCGAGGTTCCAGAACTTCATCTTGAAAGCCGGCGTGACCGCGACGGATATGCACAGAAGCATTGAGAGCTCCTGAAGAAGGAACATCAGCTTTCTCGGCGAGCCGAGCGAACCCTCGGCCATTTTGACAAAGACCTCTATGGGATTGTAATTCGTTATCGCAACGATCAGAAGCGAGCAGACTATCAGAGCGGACACTATGGCGGCCAGTCTGATGAGCCAGGCTTTTGCCAGAGGAATATCCGCCCTGCGTGTTATATGGATCAGCGGCTCGCGCTGGTGCTTTTCTGTTCTGTTCATTCGGCCGGCCCTCCGTGCTGGGATTTAGTCATAAGAAATCCGATCTCGTTCTTGCTGGCCGTACGTCCGTCCAGTATGCCCATTATCCTTCCGGAGCCGATCACCATGATCCTGTCGCACAGTTCGACCAGAACGTCAAGGTCTTCTCCGACAAAGATCACCGAAGCTCCGTTTTTCTTCTGGTCGTTCAGAAGGTTGTATATGGCGTATGAGGAGTTTATGTCCAGACCCCTGACAGGATAAGCGGCCATGAGGACCGTGGGGGAAGCGGATATCTCCCTTCCGACGAGCACCTTCTGAACGTTTCCGCCGGAAAGTTTCCTGACCGGTGTCTCGGCGCTCGGCGTCACGACCTCGAGCTGTTCTATTATGGTATTCGCGAGATCTTTAGGGCCCTTTCTCTCGACGAACATCGATCTGCCCCTCTTATAGCTTCTGAGCATCATGTTGTCGATTATGTCCATATTCCCGACAAGGCCCATGCCGAGCCTGTCCTCCGGGACGAACGAGAGCCTGACTCCGAGCTCCCTTATCTGGATCGGGCTCTTCCCTCTCAGTTCCTCGTCGATACCGGTCTTGGGGTCGTGATATACCACGCTTCCGTTCTGGATGTGCTGAAGTCCCGCGATCGCCTCAAGCAGTTCTCTCTGTCCGCTTCCGGCGATGCCGGCTATTCCCAGTATCTCGCCTGATCTCGCCGTGAACGAGACTCCGTCTATGACCTTGCGTCCGTCGCGGTCAATGCACTCAAGCCCACTTACGGTCAGCCTGTCTGTCGGATTGTTCGGTTCTGTTCTGGTGATATTGAGAGATATCTTCTTGCCGACCATCATCTCGGTCAGTTCCGATTCGCTGGTGGAGGCGGTGTCGACCGTCCCGATATAGCGTCCCTTTCTGAGGACGGTGACCCTGTCGGACAGTTCGAGGACCTCCTGAAGCTTGTGGGTGATGATTATGATGGTCTTGCCGTCATCACGCATGCGTCTCAGTATCTCGAAGAGTTTCTGGATCTCCTGAAGGGTCAGGACCGCTGTAGGCTCGTCGAGGATCAGGATGTCCGCGCCGCGGTAGAGCACCTTGATTATCTCGACAGTCTGCTTCTCGGACACCGACATGTCGTATATCTTTTTGGACGGGTCGAGCTCGAATCCGTATTTTTCTATAATCTCCGAAACGCGGGCCTTGATCTCCTTGAGATTGTACCTTCTGTGCTCGTTAAGCCCGAGAACGATGTTTTCCGCAGCCGAGAAGATGTCTACCAGCTTGAAATGCTGGTGGATCATTCCTATCCCGTAGTCGAATGCCTCCTTCGGAGATCTGATGACTGCTTCTTCGCCGTTTATCAGGATCTGTCCCTCGTCCGGGTAGTAAATACCCGAGATCATGTTCATAAGAGTGGTCTTGCCGCTGCCGTTCTCCCCGAGGAGCGCAAGAATCTCTCCGCTGTATGCGGTCAGACAGACCTTGTCGTTTGCCAGGATCCGCCCGAAACGCTTTGATATATCTTTCAACTCGATAGACGCTGTGGCCATTGCTGTCTCCTGATCATGCCGTTTTGCTTCAATGCTCAAAAGAAGAATGCGGCATTCCTCTTTTCGGAACTGAAGCACCGCGACTTACTCTTAACAACTTCAGGCGGAGCAGAAAGCTCCGCCTGAAGCGTTATTACAAATGATTACTCGCTTATACCGTCAATGTACTTGATGTCGAAGTACGGAGCAGATCTGTCGGAAGACTCGGTGAACACACCGTTCTTTACAGCTTCTGAATCCGGAACGAAATCGCCGTTGTCAACGATATCGGCCTTGTAGGTGGTGAGTTCCTGGCCGTTGACCGTGAACGTCTTGGTGTCGTATACTTCGAGTTCTCCGGAGATGAGTTTCGCCTTGACTTCGTCAAGTTTCGCCTGAGTACCCTCAGCTGCGACCGCCGTGTTGAGCTCGGTGAGTTCGACATAACCGTCCTTCATGGTTCCGCAGAAGTCGGTCGGAATGGTTCCGCCCTCGAGAGCCGCATTGATGATCATCTTGAAGTAGGGAGTCCAGTTGATCTTGGAGGAGATGATCGCGGTGTTCGGGCCCATGGAGATGGTGCTGATGTTGTATGCAACGTTCGGAACGCCCTTCTCTTCGCATGCCTTCGGAGCGCCTTCAGAGTCAGCGTGCTGGCTGATGAGAACACAGCCGGAGTTGATGAGGTTGAGAGCAGCTTCCTTTTCTTTTGCGATATCGAACCAGGAGTTGGTGTAGGTGACCTTCATCGTTGCATCATTGCAGATGTAGCGTGCGCCGAGGAAGAACGAGGTCATACCGGAAACGACCTCTGCGTAATCGAACGCGCCGATGTAGCCGATAACGGCCTTGTCAGCGGTGATCTTGCCGGAGTCGATCATTTCCTGGAGCTTCATGCCTGCTGCGACGCCGGCAAGGAAACGTCCTTCGTAGATATCAGCGAAAGCGGTGTGATAGTTGGGAACGCCGGAGATCTGAGCCTTGGTTCCGGTAGCGTGGCAGAACTGAACATCCGGGAATTCCTTGGCTGCCTGGATCATATAAGTCTCATGTCCGAAAGAATCCGCGAAGATGATGTTGCATCCTGCATCGACGAATTCCTGAGCTGCCTTGAGGCAGGCATCGTCCTCGTTGATACCGGTCTTGATAAGGACCTGATCGTTGGAGAGGCCGAGTTCAGCCTGAGCGTCTTTAAGAGCCTGAATGAAGTTGTTGTCGTAAGTGGAGTTCTCGTCATGCAGACAGATAAGACCGATCTTGACTTCTTCCTTGCTTACTTTCTTGACTGCCGAAGCGACGGTCTTCTCGACTTCGTCGATAGACTGCACCTTTTTGTCATCCTGAGGTGCTGCTTCGCCGCAGGCTACGAGAGCCAAGAGCAGTACGAATGCAAGAACAGCGCAGATAAGCTTTTTCATGTTTAATGTCCTCCATTAAATAATTATGTAAATTATTACATACGATATTAAAAAAAGCGGGACTCAGCGCCTGAAGACGATCCTGCCGTCATCCATGCTTTCGATTATGGCAAGTGACTCGACTCTGAAGCCTTCCGCCCTGAGTGAATCGCCGCCTTTCTGAAAACCTTTCTCTATGGCGCACGCAGCCCCGACCGCATATGCTCCGGCCTGACCGCAGATATCGAGAAGGCCTCTCAGGGCATTGCCGTTTGCCAGGAAATCGTCGACCAGAAGCACCCTGTCATCTGATGAGAGATAATCCTTTGACACTATTATGACGCTGTCATTTCCGTGAGTAAATGAATGGACGACCGAACTGTAGCACGAAGAATTGATATTGCTCGTTTTATTCTTCTTAGCAAACACGACCGGAACGTGCATTGAGGCTCCGGCGCTGAACGCAACGGCGATTCCGGATGACTCAACGGTCAGGATCTTGGTAACGCCGTCGGCGGAAAACAGGTCTGCGATCTCCTTTCCCATCTTCATGACAAAATCCACGTCGATCATCTGATTGAGGAAGGAACCGACTTTCAGAACATTACCCGGAAGGACTTCACCTTCGCTGACTATCTTTTTCTCAAGCTCAACCATCTGTGTCCTCCGAAGATGCTCCGGCGCGCTGAATAACAGTATGCCTCTAAAGCCGAAAAGCAGAAACGATCATAGGCTACACCCGATAACGCTCCTGCATTTTCTTCGAAAATATTCTAGCATACCGGTAGCGATAAGTCAACAATATTGTTCCATTTTTCGCAAGTTCGTTTGCCGCTCCGGACCCCCGTCCAGGGTCATTTCCCCGCCAGCCTGTCCGCGACGTAAATGCCCATCGCGCCGGACTGGGACAGCCCCCGGCAGATCCCGCTTCCGTCCCCGACTATGTAGATCCCATCGACGAGCTCAAAGTTTTCGTTCATGAAATCAGGCCTTATCGAATAGTATTTGCTCTCGCACCCGTAAAGCAGCGTATCGTCGTTCGCGGTCCCGGGAGCGACTTTGTCGAGCGCGTAGATGGTCTCGATTATATTTGTGAGGATCCTGTGGGGGAGCACGAGCGATATGTCGCCCGCAGTGGCTTTGAGCGTCGGTATGACCGTATTCTGTCCGAGCCTGTGGTCGTTTGACCGTCTTCCTCTGATCAGATCGCCGAATCTCTGAACGAGGACATTGCCTCGTCCGATCATATTCGCAAGTCTTGATATGCTCTCCACGTATTCTGTCGGCTGATTGAACGGCTCCGTGAACCTGATGCTGGACAGGATCGCGAAATTGCAGTTGTTGGTCTTGCGGCTGTCATCGGCATAAGAGTGTCCGTTGGCGGTGATGATGCCGTGATTGTTCTCCGCAGACACCATCCCTCCCTTGTTGAAGCAGAACATCCTGCACTTGTCTTCGAATGTCCTGGTCTTGTACAGTATCTTGGGTTCATAGATCTGATCCGAGAATTCCCTCCAGATCATATCCTTCATTTCCACCCTTACTCCGATGTCGACGTAGTTTGATCTCATCCTGACTCCGTAGGAGCGGCAGAAATCCGAAACGAAATTGGCGCCGCCCCTTCCGGTCGCGATAATGACCTTCCTAGCCTGTATCCTCTCACCGTTGGAATAGTCCAGCACATAATAGCCGTTTTCGGGTCCGGTTATTCTCTCGCAATCATACAGAGGATAGAGGTCCGTCCCGTCCCTGCCGATGGCGTTTATGATGTTCTGCATCGTGACGTAGTTGTTATCCGTGCCGAGGTGCTTTACGTTCATGTCAAGTAGGATCAGATTATTCTGGAGACATTTGAGCTTGAGATCCTCGTTCGACCTGTAGATCCTGGGGACGCCCGAAGTGCAGTACTCGTTCAGGATACTGTCCACTTCATTTATGTAGTGAAGAGCCATCTCCTCCCCGAGTTCCTCCCCTAGAGTCCCGCCGTATGAAGTACCCATGTTGAATTTCCCGTCCGAGAACGCTCCGGCTCCGGCAAACCCGCTCGTGATGCTACACCTTTCGCAGTGAACGCACTGCTTGTTTTTTCCCGCGGGGCATGACCGGTTTTCAAGCGCGCTTCCGCGTTCCGTCACTGCTATCCTGATATCGGGCGATATCCTTTTAAGGCGGTATGCCGCCATGAGCCCGCCGATTCCGCCGCCTATTATGACAACATCATATTCTTTCATTCAATTAGATTCCTTTCAAAACAAGTTCATATATACAGCTTAAACCGGAATTTCCAGCAGCCGCGCGGC
This sequence comes from Clostridia bacterium, assembly GCA_017959065.1. GTDB lineage: Bacteria > Bacillota > Clostridia > Oscillospirales > CAG-272 > RGIG2161. The sequence goes on from JAGDBK010000106.1 coordinate 14,412, forward strand.
ATTCCTCCAAAAGATCTTCTCTTTCAGCGTATCGGACAGTCCGAGACCGTTTATGTAGTCCGCGGTCAGTTTAGGACACCCCCACGGAAGATCGCTGGCGAAAAGCAGCCTGTCCGGGTCGTGACCGTTTATGATCCTGAGAGCCTGCTTTGGACCCAGTCCGTTCAGATACCCGAGAGAAGTGTCGATATAGCATCCTGTTCCGACGAGATACCTTTCAGTCTCATCCCACATCATGTTAGACCCGAAATGGGCAGCGACCAGTTTAAGCCCCGGATATCTGTCGCATACCGTCCTGACCGCCTTCGGATCCGCGAAGGCCATATCCGGGGATACGGGATCGAATCCCGCATGCGTCACGACGAAGATCCCGTTTTCGGCGCAGAAAGAGAATATCTTCCCGAACCGGGGATCGTCGATGCGGACCCTCATGTAGTCCGGATGGATCTTTATGCCGCGTATCCCCGCGTCCGAGAGCCTTTTCAGCTCGTCCGCCGCATCCTCGGAAAGAGGATTGACCGATCCGAGAGGAAGGAGGCCGGGATACTGTCTCAGACCTATGGCGAAATCGTTGACCTTTCTCTGCTGATGCGGAGTTACCGCGATATTGCATATCACCGAGACATCGATCCCGTTTGAACGCATAGATCCGAGAGTCCCGTCTGCAGTACCGTCGGTCAGCGGGACTATGCCCGCCCTTTCCGACAGTTGGGAAAGCGCCTTAGGCGCAAGCGCATCGGGGAAGCAGTGAGCGTGAAAATCTATCATCATAATCTCATTCGTCCATATTCTCTGATAATGCATTTGACGCTGGCGTTCAGGCGCAGAAGCGTCATCCGTCCTCAAATTGGATTATACATTATCCAAGCGGTTTTGGGAAGTGAAAAGAAACCATTTTATTATTTTTTCATTTAATCTGCGCTTGAAAAATCAGACTGCCGAGAGTATAATTTTCTAAAATGGGGCGGAATGGTGTTTATCTGCTTTTACAGCAAAAAGTCATCCTTATCCGCCGCACAAACCTATTTGCGGCTGCGCTTTCAGTGAACCTGCGCAGCTGAGGATCGGAGCCATTTATGATCAACAATTCCGGCAAGCCCAGTTCAGACGAGATCTCCGAAATGCTTGAAAAGATCGAGGAGTCAAGCAGCCAGGCGGCGGCAGGCAGCGGCTGTCTGTCGGCAAAGGAAAGGCTCGCTTCCCTTTTTGACCCTGATACCTTCGCTGAACTTCAGAAATTCGTGACTCGCGGCCAGACCGAGTTCGACTCCGCTCAGACATCGGAATTCGAAGGAGTAATCTGCGGTTACGGATCGGTCGGCGGAAAGCTCGTTTTCGCGTTTTCCCAGGATATGTACCGTATGAAGGGCGCGATCGACCGCGCCCATGCCGAGAAGATATGCTCGCTTTACGAACTCGCGCTTAAGAACGGAGCACCGGTAGTCGGGATATTTGACAGTTCCGGAGCCAGTGTCGGCGAGGGAGTATCCGCTCTGGACGGTTACGGCAGGATAATGAAAAAGATCTCCCAGGCCTCAGGTATAATTCCCCAGATCGCGGTCATCGCAGGCGTCTGCGGCGGATGCTCCGCAGCCGTCGCCTCGATGTTCGACTTCGTTATCATATCGGAGGGCAAGGGAAAGCTGTTCGTAAACTCGCCTTTCCTCACCGGAAAGGACAGCACGAGCGTGTCATACATCTCTTCCCACGGCCTTGCCGGGATCATCTGCAGGAACGAAGCCGCTTCTCTTTCGAAAGCAAGAGATCTCATATCCCTGCTGCCGTCGAATAATGCCGAAGGGACCGTCTATTCCGGCGTCAGCGATTCGAATACAAGAAATGCCGAACTTGAATACTCCGGTGATATGAGAAAGTTCGTCCTTTCGCTCTCCGATGACGGACAGATAACGGAGATATCCGGCAGCTTCGCGCCGGAGATGGTCACCGCGCTTGTCAGGATCGGAGGAACGGTCCTCGGCGTCGTCGGAAACGACCCCTCAAATGAGCACGGCGTTCTTACCATGCGCGCCGCCCAGAAGGCAGCGCGGTTCTACAATATCTGCGACAGCTTCAACATACCTGTGCTCACTCTCGTGGACACCGCAGGAACCGATGTATCCGGTGTTTCGGACGATTCCGAATACGCGTCATCGCTGGGCAGGCTCGCCTCTGTCCTCTCTTCGTCGGAGAACCCCAAGGTAACGGTGATAATGGGAGAGGCCTACGGGAGCGCTTTCACGCTGATGGCGTCCAGGTCTCTCGGAGCCGATATCGTATACGCTTCTTTCGATTCAAAGATAGGTTTCATGAATGCCGCTTCCGCGGTCGAGTTCGTCTGGAACGAAAGAATAGCTTCCTCCGATGATCCGAAGGCGGAAAGGCAGCGTCTTGAAAGCGATTGGGCGGGATCCCTTCTCTCCCCCGTCGAGGCCGCTTCGCGCGGACTTGTCGACGATATCGTCCGGACCGGCGATCTTAAGACGGTCATCTGCTCCGCGTTTGAGATGCTGAACGCAAAAAGCGACGGGCCCTATTTCCGCCGCCATCAGAATTATCCGATCTGACAAGAGTCCCGAAGGAGGTTTACGATGGATCTGAATATCACCAGGATTTTTTCGGCCGCACAGAGCGCCGACATTTCCGAAACGATGAACAATACTTCTCCCTTCAGCGAACGCATACTGCTTGCTCTGGAGATCACCATCCTCGGTCTGTTCACGGTTTTCGCGGTTCTTTCGATCATCTGGGGAGTCCTCTCGCTGATGAGGCTCTTCATGTACGACATTCCCAACAGAAGAAAAGCGAAAAAAGAGTCAGGCGATTCCGGACCGGAGTCTCCGTCTGTACAGGAAACTGTGGCGGAAGCCGGACCAGCCGCTTTGCGGGAAGGTCCTGACGATGCGGAGCTTGTAAGTGCGATCACTGCTGCGATCTGCGCATACACAGGGAAAGATCCCGGCGGTTTCCGGGTCGTATCGTTCAGGCGCAAAGGCCGTCTGCGCTGGGACCGCAGCTGATCCCGAAGATCGAATCCAGCCGAACAATCAATCCAGTAGTAATATGTTTGAGCCGCGCGGGTGCATTCCCCAAAGCGGCAGAACGGAGATAAAATGAAGAAATACATCGTAAAAGTCAACGGAACAGCATATGAAGTCGAAGTCGAGGAGTTAGACAGCTCTTCTGACGCACCGGTCCCAACACCGAGTTCTGTTCCCGCAAAGCCGGCTGCAGAGACGCCGGCGAACAAGCCCAAGCCGTCCGGTAAAGCCGGTGCCGTCACGGTATCCGCTCCCATGCCCGGGAATATCCTCAAGATCAACTTCCAGACGAATCAGCCCGTCAAAAAAGGCGACGTGCTTTGCATTCTCGAAGCCATGAAAATGGAAAACGAGATCATGGCCCCGTCCGACGGTACCGTCGCTTCCGTAAACGTACAGAAAGGTTCATCGGTCAATACCGGAGACGTCCTGTTCACCCTGGACTGATACCGGATCCGTAGCTGCCCGAATCTTTATCGTCAAGAGGTTACTCAAATGGCAGAATTCTTTTCAAGGATAATTAACGCGGTTGCGGAATTCGCGGGGACAACAGGCATAGCCGAATTCTTTTCCGATCCGGAGAAAATGATCAAGACCCTTATCATGTACGTGATCATCGGTCTTCTGTTCTATCTCGCGATCGTCAAAAAATTCGAGCCGCTGCTTCTGGTGACCATCGCTTTCGGAATGCTGCTCGCAAACCTGCCCGGCGCGGAGCTCTTCCACATGGAGCTTTTCCTCGGGAGCGAACTCGACATGAACCGCATCGCTAAGGAGGGAGGTCTGATCGACCTGCTCTATCTGGGAGTCAAGCTCGGGATCTACCCTTCCCTGATCTTCCTCGGAGTCGGCGCAATGACGGACTTCACGCCTCTCATAGCCAACCCGAAGAGCCTACTTCTGGGAGCGGCAGCGCAGTTCGGAGTATTTGCCGCTTTCACTGGCGCGCTTCTCATAGGGTTCACGCCTGAGGCCGCAGCCTCCATCGGAATAATCGGAGGCGCCGACGGCCCGACCGCGATACTCGTCACCAAGATACTGGAGCCCCGTCTGCTGGGAGCCATCGCGATAGCAGCTTACAGTTACATGGCTCTTATCCCGATCATCCAGCCCCCGTTCATGAAGCTTTTGACGACCAAGAAAGAACGCTCCATCGTAATGGAGAATCTCAGACCGGTCTCAAAAACCGAAAAGATCGTATTCCCGATAGCCGTCACCCTCGTGGTAATACTGATAATCCCCGATGCCGCGCCTCTGGTCGGAATGCTGATGCTGGGCAACCTGTTCAACGTGTGCGGAGTCACGGAAAGACTTTCCAAGACAGCACAGAACGGACTAATCAACGCCGTTACCATTTGCCTTGGCGTTTCAGTAGGTGCAACTGCTGACGCCGAGACTTTCCTGTCGATACCTACTCTGTCGATCATCTTCCTCGGTCTTGCGGCGTTCGTGCTTTCCACCTGCGGTGGCTTGCTCTTCGGCAAGCTTATGTGCCTGATAACGAAAGGCAAGATCAATCCGCTCATCGGTTCCGCCGGAGTCTCCGCGGTGCCGATGGCAGCGCGCGTGTCACAGGTAGTGGGCCAGAAAGAGAATCCTTCGAACTTCCTCCTTATGCACGCTATGGGACCGAACGTCGCAGGAGTCATAGGCTCCGCTGTGGCGGCCGGAGTGTTCCTCACGAGATTTGCAGGCTAATCTTAACAGAAAGAGAAGAAGAATATGTCAAAAGTCAAAATAACTGAAACAGTGCTCCGCGATGCGCACCAGTCCCTTATAGCGACCAGGATGAGCATCGGCGAGATGCTGCCCATTCTTGAGGCTCTGGACGAAGTCGGATACTATTCGCTGGAGGCATGGGGCGGCGCCACTTTCGACGCCTGTCTGCGCTTTCTGAAGGAGGATCCGTGGGAAAGGCTCAGAAAGATCAGAGACAAGGTCAAAAATACCAAACTCCAGATGCTCTTCCGCGGCCAGAACATCCTCGGATACAGGCACTATTCCGACGATGTCGTCAGTTATTTCGTTCAGAAGTGCGTCGCCAACGGGATCGACATCATCAGGATATTCGATGCGCTAAACGACGCGAGGAACCTTAAGACCGCGATAGACGCGACAAAGCGCGAAGGCGGACACGTGCAGGCAGCCATCAGCTATACGACAGGACCGGTTTTCGGAAACAAGTATTTCGCGGCATATGCCAAACAGCTTGAGGAGATGGGCGCGGACTCCATATGCATAAAAGACATGTCCGGACTTCTGAAGCCATATGAGGCATACGATCTTGTCAAAGAGATCAAAAGCCAAGTCAAACTTCCCGTTCAGATCCACACTCATTACACTTCCGGCCTCGCTTCCATGACTCTTCTCAAATCCATCGAAGCAGGCGCGGACATCGTTGACACGGCCATTTCCCCGATGGCGATGGGAACTTCGCAGCCGCCGACGGAGTCGCTGGTCGCAACGCTTACCGGTACTGAATACGATACCGGGCTTGATCTGAAAAAGCTCGACAAGATCTGCAAGTACTTCATTCCGATAAGAGAAAAGTATCTTTCCGAAGGTCTTCTCGACCCCAAGATACTGAAAGTGGACATCAATGCCCTTCTGTATCAGGTGCCCGGCGGAATGCTCTCGAACCTTGTCTCCCAGCTAAAGCAGGCCGGCAAGACTGAAAAGCTCACTGAGGTCCTCGAGGAGGTCCCGCGCGTCAGAGCGGATTCGGGCTTCCCGCCTTTGGTCACCCCGACATCCCAGATAGTCGGAACGCAGGCTGTCCTGAACGTCATTTCCGGCGAAAGATACAAGATGGTTACAAAGGAATTCAAGGGACTGATACGCGGCGAATACGGAAAGACTCCGGCGGATATCGATCCCGACTTCAGAAAATCCATCATAGGCGACGAGGAAGTAATCACATACAGACCCGCCGACAAGATCCCCAACGAGCTTGACGAGCTCAGGGAGAAAGCCAAGGCGTATATCGAACAGGACGAAGACGTTCTTTCATATGCTCTTTTCGAGAACGTAGCGGTTAAATACTTCGAGTGGAGAAACGCTCAGAAATACAAGCTCGATATAGAGACCGCGGACAGAGATTCAAAAGTTTATCCAGTTTAAGACCGTATCATTGCGGCCGGAAACCATTTTACAGGTTCCCGGCCGCTTTCGTTTCAAAAAAGCGCGCCCCGGTATGAACCGGGGCGCTGCATATATGAGGGTCAATCGGTCAGCTTCTTTCAAACGTCAGGCCCGCGCTCTCAGCGACAGTCTGTGCTGCGGAACCCGCTTTACCTCTAATTATCAAAGTATTGGAACATCCGCTGAACGCGTTCTCTATTATGGTCTCGGTACTTGACGGGAAGGTGATCCTGCTCAGGGATTTACACTGGGCAAAAACGTTTCCGGAAAGATACCGGAATCCTTCGGGCAGCGAGATCTCCTCGATACCGCTGAGGAAGAACACCCCGTCCCCCATGAACTTAAGGTTCTTGCCGAACTCCAGGGTTTTCAGAGCCGTGGTCTCTCCGAACGCCATGCTGGAAACAGAGCACACCGAATCCGGAACGGAAACGGAGGCCAGATTCTCACAGAAACCGAACGTCAGGGGCGCGATGGTCAGAAGGGAGTCCGGCAGGGAGATGCTTACAAGCGAACTGCAGTTGTAAAAGGCGCTGTGACCGATATAGTTTACACTGTCCGGTATGGTGACCGATTCGAGTTTTGATATCCTGCTCGGCCTTGTGCTTCCGTTTTCCCTGAATACCTGCCCGTATGTGCAGGCAAACGAATAGCTCTCTATGCGTTCAAGTGTCGAAGGAAGGATCACGGAAGTGACCTTGCTGCTGTCGTAGAAG
>JAGDBK010000107.1 GCA_017959065.1 Clostridia bacterium
GCATGGACGAAGGCATGCGGAAACGTGGCAGTGCTCGACTTCACGATGAACTATCACAGCTTCCCGTCGACTTTCCCGAACTTCGCGCAGATCTATAAGAACATACACTTCTATTACGAAAACGGCGTCAAGAGCGTTCTGATGGCATGGAACAGGAACAGCGCCGCGCTGGAGTTCGGACAGATAAGGACCGCGCTTCTCGACGCTGTGCTGGCGGATCCCGACATGACTGAGGAAGAGTACGGCAAACTGTACGACAGCACGATAGAGGCGCTTTACGGAACATCGGCGGAGGCGATAAAGAGCTACATCGAGAAGTTCACGGCGGCATCCGCGGAACACTTCAACATCTTCACGAAGCCCGAGGAACTTCTGCCGATAAAGAAGGATCCGTCCAAGAGCGGAGCGGAGGCATACGACCTGACGCTCGCAAAGGAACTTGCAAACATCTGGGAAGGCATATACAAGCGTCATGAGGTCCCTGAGACGCCGTATTACGGACTTGAGATGTACGCGTTCAACAAGGCATACATCGAGTCGGACTACTATCTGCAGCTTCACTCTAGAGTCCAGTTCACCGAATGGCTCAACGCCAACATCCCGGCGGCTGACCGCAACGGCGCTTACACCGATATAATCGCGACATTTGAAAAGTAAAACAGATAGGACAATAAGAGCATGTTGATGGAAGAAAACGGAAAGATATGGGCAGCAACCGGCGGTGACGGAAGGGTGTTCCTCGAGCCTTCGATGGCGAACCGTCACGGGCTGATCGCCGGAGCGACCGGTACTGGAAAGACTGTCACCCTTAAAGTGATCGCGGAATCCTTCAGCGAGATGGGCGTGCCGGTGTTTATCGCTGACATCAAGGGAGACGTATCCGGCATGTGCATGCCGGGAAGCGAGAACAAGCATATCCGCAGATCCATCGATACCATGGGCATTGAGAATTTCACGTACACGTCTTATCCTACCCGCTTCTTTGACGTATACGGGAAAAACGGACATCCTGTCAGAACTACCATATCCGATATGGGCCCCGAACTTCTCGGACGTCTTCTGGGACTTAACGAGACCCAGAGCGGCGTACTGCGGATCGTATTCAGAATCGCGGACGACAGCGGCATGCTCCTCCTTGATCTCAAGGATCTGCGCATGATGCTGATGCATGTCGCCGAGCACTCGGCGGAATACAAGATAAAGTACGGGAACGTGACATCGCAGAGCGTGGGAGCTATCCAGCGCGCCCTGCTTGCGATGGAAGACGAGGGCGGAAATCAGTTTTTCGGGGAGCCGTCCCTGGTGATCTCTGACTGGTTCGACTGGGATATGAACGGCAGAGGTACCATGAACATCCTGGAATGCGCCGAACTGTTCCAGCATCCACTTATTTACGGTTCCTTCCTTTTGTGGATGCTGACGGAGCTTTATGAGCTTCTTCCCGAAGCGGGTGACCTGGCTCAGCCAAAGATCGCCTTCTTCTTTGACGAGGCTCATCTCCTTTTCAAGGATGCGCCCAAGGCACTGGTGGAAAAAGTCGAGCAGGTCGTAAGACTGATCAGATCCAAGGGAGTGTCTGTCTGGTTCATTACACAGAACCCCTCGGATATCCCGGAATCCGTGCTTGCTCAGATCGGCAACCGTATCCAGCATGCCCTGAGAGCATATACCCCGAATGAGCAGAAGGCGATAAGAGCCGCTGCGAAATCATTCAGAGTTAATGACAGGTTCAATACGGAGACCGTTATCCAGGAACTGGCGACAGGTGAGGCGCTCGTGTCATTCCTTGACGAGAACGGTATCCCCGGAGTCGTGCAGCGGGCGAATATCCTCCCGCCGAGAAGTTCGATGAATGCCGCCGAGCCGTCCCTGATATCGTCGATTATCCAGGCCTCTCCGCTTTATGAAAAATACGCGGAGCCCCTGGACAGGGAATCTGCTTATGAAGTCCTGACCGCCGCTCTCGAAGAAGCTGAAGAGAAAGAGGAAGCCGAAAAGAGGGAGGAAGAGGAAAGAAAGCAGAAAGAAGCCGAGGAAAAGAAAAAAGCCTCCGAGCAGAAGGCTAAGGAAAAAGAAAACAAGAAAAAAGCTTCTTCAAGAAAATCCTCAACCCTCGGGAAGGTCGCCAGTTCCACGGTCAACAGTATCGGCAGGGAATTCGGCAGACAGATTGTCAGAGGTCTGTTCGGTACTCTGAAAAAATAACACATTCAGTTAAATCTGTCGGCCGTGTCCGAAGTAACCTGAAAGGATCGGCTGACTGTGTCAAGGAAAGAGAATCATTATGCTGGTTATAGAGAATCTGACTAAAAGATACGGGGATACGGTGGCGGTCGACTCACTGAATCTCCACATTCAGCCCGGGGAGATATACGGGTTTATCGGTCACAACGGAGCGGGCAAGACCACTACGATAAAATGCGTGGCCGGGATATTGAATTTTGATTCCGGGAAGATACTCATACGCGGGAAATCCATAAGCGAGGACCATATAGGATGCAAGAGCGAAATGGCATATATCCCGGACAATCCCGACATGTACGATTTTATGACCGGGATCAAATATCTGAATTTTATCGCGGATATCTTCAAGGTCGGCGCTGAAGAGAGGAAAAGAAGGATAGAGGATTATGCGGACAGGTTCGCACTGACTGAGAATCTCGGTCAGACGATATCGTCTTACTCTCACGGAATGAAGCAAAAGCTTGCCATCATATCAGCGTGGATCCATTCCCCGAGCCTGATAATCATGGACGAGCCTTTTGTCGGACTGGACCCCAAGGCTTCCCATATACTGAAGGAGATGATGCGGGAGGTGTGCGACGGAGGCGGAGCAATATTCTTCTCCACTCATGTTCTGGAGGTTGCGGAGAAACTCTGCAGCAAAGTGGCCATAATCAAAAACGGAAGACTCGTACGTTCGGGGACCATGGAGGAAGTCAAGGGAGACGATTCTCTGGAAGAGGTGTTTCTGGAACTTGAGGGGGATGAGGACTGATATGCTGTCTATCCTTCTGAAAAAGCAGTTGCAGGAGACATTCCGTTCATATTACTTCAACCCCAAGACAAACAAGTCCAGATCAACGGCAGGGACGATCGTGCTGTTCGTCCTGTTCGGCGTTGTGATGGTGGTGTTCGTCGGCGGTATGATGGCCTCGCTGGCGGCAACGCTGTGTTTATCGTTTCATGCGGTCAAAGTGGAGTGGCTCTTCTTTCTGATCATGTCTCTGATCGCGCTCACTCTCGGCGTTCTGGGAAGCGTTTTCAATACGTACTCCAGACTTTATCTGCCGAAGGACAACGATCTTCTCCTTTCCATGCCCATACCGGTGAGCACGGTGATCATATCCAGATTGCTGAGCGTTTATCTGATGGGCCTTCTGTATTCGTCAGTCGTTCTGATACCTTCTTTCATAGTCTACTGGATAATCTGCGGCATCAGCGTCATGTCGGTGCTCGGATGCATGATACTGATGGTCATCATAACCGTTCTCGTCCTTTCTCTTTCATGCCTTCTCGGATGGGTGGTCGCAAAGATCAGCGTCAGACTGAAAAACAGAAGCATCATAGTCGTTCTGATCTCTCTGGCGTTCATCGTTCTGTACTACGTGTTCTATTTCAACGCGAGCACGATCATACGCGATCTGATGCTCAACGCGCTGGAATATGGAGAAGGCCTTAAGAATGCAGTTCCTTTTCTGTATCGGTTCGGAATGATCGGGACCGGGGATCTGCTGGCAACACTGATCTTTCTGGCCGCTTCGGCTGTTCTGTTCGTCCTGGTCTGGTTCCTTCTCAGAAGCAGCTTCCTTAAATTGGCAATCACTCCCGCAGTCACGGTCAAAAAGAAATACAGGGGTTCGAGCGATATTATTGAGAGAAGTATCCAGCGCACACTTCTGACAAAAGAGTTCAGAAGGTTCGTTTCAAGCCCGGCTTATATGCTGAACTGCGGTCTGGGATCTCTCCTTCTGGTCGTGGCGGGAGTGTTCCTGCTCATATTCGGCGGACAGTTTTCATCGATCATTTCGGTTCAGTTCGGTGAAAGATCCGGGTTCGATGCGGTTCTCCTCTGCGCGGGGATATGTCTCATTTCGTCGATGAACGATATGGCGACGCCTTCCGTTTCGCTGGAGGGTAAAAGCATCTGGATACTTAAATCTTCCCCGGTTACGCCCTGGCAGGTCCTTTCCGCAAAGCTTCTCCTTCAGATAACGATGACAGGCATACCGGCGCTTTTCGCATCTGTATGTGCGGCGGCGGCAATTAAGGGAGATATGTTCACCAGATTTATGATCATACCGGTTTGCCTGGGGTATGTCGTTCTTATGGCCTTGTTTGATCTTTTGATAGGGCTTGTAATACACAACCTCAACTGGGTCAGTGAAATCGTTCCGATCAAGCAGAGCATAGGGGTGCTTATAGCTCTGTTCGGAGGGTGGGTCATACCGATCGTTATGGGCATAGCGTTTTTCGTTCTTATGGCATTCATCGGGGGCGGTATCTATCTTTTGGCCGTGTTCGCGGTCATGCTGCTCTTGAGCCTGCCGATCTATCTCTGGATGCGGAAACGCGGACCGGTCATATACTCGGAACTCTGACAGATAAGACGCACCAGGTGATTAACAGACAATATAATATGCCCGGTCTGAGGTGTTCCGCAGATGACTGCGGATAATGCTCAGGCCGGGCATTTTCATTATTTTGCGAAACTGCTTCATGGACGGATAACGTTTTCCGTCACTATTTCTCGATCCTGTCTCGGAAAAGCGCTTTATTAATGACCGATGTCACTGCGTCAGCCATGAATGCAAATCCCATATCAGTCGGATGTGTGGAGTCAGCATAGCAGATGTCCTCGTACGGGCCTCGGAACAGACTTTCTCCGTCAATGAAATAGACATTGTCGTCCCCGTCTCTGCGGGCTTTCATGAAAGTCTCGTATATTACGTCTCTTCTGCTGTTCAGTCTGCCGACGCTGCCCGCGTACGCATCCGGAAGTGACATGAAGATATACGGTATATCCGGATGTTCGCTGCGGATCGCCCTGTAGAGCGGTTCATGGGTGTTTCTCAGGTGTTCGGGATTAGGGGCGTTGTGATCGTAGTCCGAAACGAAGACGGACATTCTGAGTTTCTTCATGTAATCCACGATCTCCGCTTCGCCTTTCCCCGCTCCGGAAAATCCCAGATTGATGTAATCGATCTCGGTATGCCGGCAGACTATGTTCGGATAAGTGTTTCCGGGTCTGGAGGAGCACCCGCCCTGTGTTATGGAACTGCCGTAGTATACTATCGGGTCCATGTCGGCATATTCTTTGCCGGGTCCGACGGCGGTCCCGGCTTCCAGACCTACCGAAAGCGTTTCCACTTCCGCGTAGCTCGGGAAATTGATGGTGACATATCTCAGCCTTCGGTCGCGGAATTCCACCACGGAACGATAGTCGGAGATCGAATCCAGGCTGAACCTGAACGGACGGTAAAATCTGCTTTCGGACCGCCCGTTTTCATCATCGACATAAAGATCGAATCCTGAAGATCCCAGCGGTGAGAAATTCACACCGTCGTATGTGCTTGCCATTTTGGCGCGCAGAACTATCACCGGGGAATCCGTGGAGAATCTGAGCCTGCCGCCGGCCGTGTTCCTGGCAAGGTATTCAACTGACGGGCTAACGGTTTTAGCGACTTCTCCTGGAAGCCTGACGAAATCGTTCCTGTTGCTGACATCATATAGCCCGTATATCCTGAAGGGAGCTTTTCTGATGTCGCACAGGATTATCGTTTCGTCTTCGGGATCGGGAATTCCGAAAGATCTGTCAATTATGCTGATCATTGTCATTCTCCCTTTAATTGAGAAGGCGCGGCATGAAAATGCCGCGCCGATCTGTATTATTCGAGTTTTACCGTATACTCCCTGCCGGCTTCGGTGTCGAATTCTACGCCGCGGCTGAATTCAGTGACGGAGACCTCGCTGCCTTCACAGGAGACTTTATACGCGGCCCTTGCGGAAAGCCTGCATTTTCCGCCAAGCGTCGATTTGATGACGGCGGAATCGAGTTTCCCGTTCTTCCAGGAGATATCGGTAATGAATCCGTTCCTTGCGCGCAGTCCGGTGACTCTGCCGTCCGGCCATGCGGACGGAAGCGCAGGAAGAAAGTCGATAATCCCGTGGTAAGACTGCATCAGCATCTCGACGACTGCGGCCGTACCGCCGAAGTTTCCGTCTATCTGGAAAATGCGCGGCGGATGAAGGTCAAGAAGCGAAAGCGTGGCAAAATCCCTTATGAGAGCGGTAAGATGCTCCCAGCACTTTTCTCCGTCCCCGAACCTGGCATAGAGACATGCCGTCCATGAACGGCTCCACCCGGTGTGACCGCCGCCCTTTTCAAGCCTTGTGTCGAGAGATTTGCGTGCCGCGGCAAAGAGTTCGGGCTGCGTCTCATCTAGATAGTCCGACGGATAAACGCTCCAAAGGTGCGAAAAATGTCTGTGATCGGGAAATCTTTCGTCGTATTCGTCTCCCCACTCAAGGAGAAGTCCGCGCTTTTTGCCTATTCCGAGCTTGGGAAGTCTTTCAAGCTGGGATCTCCAGGCAGATGCCTCTGCCTCATCGACGCCGAGCAGCTCGGAAGCCTTGATAGCATGGTCGAGCGTGGTAGCGCAAAGCGCTATGTCAATCGCACTGTCAAAGCATATTGACACGGGCATGTTTTCGAATCCCTGATCGAGAGCCTCGTTGAAACTGTTCTCGGGTGACTGGGACGGAACGATATGGAGCTTACCGTCTTTTCCTTCATATAGATAGTCCGAGATGAACCTGGCGGCTTCTCTGATGAACGGATAGCCTCTGTCGCGCAGGTAGTCCAGATCGAGACTGTATTCGTATCTCCACCAGAAATGCTGGGCGAGCCACGGTGCGACACCCATCCATACTCCCCATCCGTAGCTTTCCTGAGTGGCATTCCCTGAAGCGTCGGTGCAGAGCGGGAAATAAACGCCGCGGCATCCGAACAGTTCCTTGGCCATTTTCTGAGCGCTCGGAACAAGGTGCTCGCAGTAATTGAAGAGGGAAGAAGTGTATTCCGCAAGTCCGGTGGTCTCTGCCGGCCAGTAGTTCATCTGAAGGTTGATATCCATATGGAAGTCGGATTCCCATGCGGGGTAAAGGTCTTCGCACCACTTTCCCTGAAGGTGAGGCGGAAGGTCGCCGGAGGAAGAGATCAGCAGATAACGGCCGTAATTGAAATACAGAACAGGCATCGCGGGATCGTTTTCCTCATCGCGGTACGCCCTGATCCTGTCATTCATGGTTCGTGTATCGTCAGGAGAGAAAACATCGAGTGAGCAGCGGTTGAACCTGTCGGTATAGGATCTGCGGTGCTGTTCGTAAAGGGTGTCGATATCTTTGTCCGGGAAAGCGGCGATCGCGTCTTTTTCCGGATCACCGGATTTGTCCGTAACAGCTATGTTCACAAAGATTACGGCCTTTGTCATGTTCTTAATGACAAGTCTGTTCCCTAATTCTTCCGGACACCCGTCCGCGGAAACGATCTTGGCAACATCGGCGAACTTGCAGTTGCCGCTGAATACTCCGTTCATGATCAGCAGACCGTCGCGGGTCGAATAGGAGAGTTTGCATCCGCTGTCTTCCTGCCGTGTGAAGAAGAATTCGAAATCATGCGGCTTTTCGGAGTCGATAGTTATGCATATTATACGGTCTTCTCCGTGAAGAGCCCTGTATTCGCGGGTGATCAGGTCTCCGTCCGAGCGGTAGGATACTTTAATCGCCGCGGCCTGAAGGTCAAGCGTCCGCTCGTAATCCGTAATCCTTCCGTCCGGAGAACAGATGTAAAGGTCGCCGGCGGGCTGATAAGGATCGACCTGAGTGCGCAGGGGACCTCCCATAAGGCCGCCCCGTCCTCCAAGCATGTCGTTGGCCAGAAGACTGCCTTCATTGAAGCGCCCTTCGAGAAGCATCTCGCGGAGTTCGGTAAGGTTTCCGTCCTCCTTCTTCCTGTAAAGGGTCCTTTCGTCGTGTTCGTGACGGTAAAGCCACTCATGATTCAGCGCGACTCTTTCCTTCGGAGTGCCGAGGATGATCGCGGCAAGTTTGCCGTTACCTATCGGCAGGGCATCCTTATAGGTAGGAGCCGGCGAATCATAGCGCATCAGAATGGTGCTCTTGTTTTTCATTGTATTTTCCCTCCTGTCAAGCAAGTTGACATTTTTGTCGCTGGGTTTGTCTTTCCGGAAAGAAAGATCTGGACAGATCCCTGCCGCACCCGGATCTGTTTAATGATAGTCTGCTGTATCCCCTTCGATTGCCGAATGACCTGAATATGCCGCCAGGACAAGCAGTACCAGGACCATTACACAGATAAACAAATCGGAATAAGCCATTATCGGCGGAAATCCGGCTATCAGAGACAGTTCCGCAGCCGCTTCCAGGATCTTGAAGGCGGAATAGACAGCGGAGACAGTATAGCATACAGGCTTCCATAATCTGTTTTCGGGGCGGTAACGTTCGAAAAATGAAACGGTGTGTATCATCAGGAGCGTTATCTCAGCCGCGCACAGTATGCACGAGACGGCAAAAACATAAGGAAGCGCGGGAAGAATGCTCTCAAGTAGCGTATCCGGGGCATATTTTGAAAGAGAGACCAGACTTCCGGCAGCCGATACTATCGAATTAACAATAAGGAGTATCTCCGATGCTTTCGCGGACAAGGATGAATAGTAGTTTCTGATCTTTGACAGACCGCATATCATTATCAGAAGACCGATGAACGGGGGCAGTATCCTTATGCCTTCAATGTTCAGGGAAAAGGTCGAAAGGAAGAACCCGACCGATATCGTTATGAACCCGGCCCTCATATTCGGACACCTGCCTTTCTTCATTGACTGACGGCGAGATCAGATCACATGATCTCCTGATAGATCTCCAGAAGTCTCTCCTCTATCTCGGTCCTTCTTGAATCGAGTTCCGCCGCTCTGATATAATCGGACGCGGACTCTCCCAAAAGCTCAGCCTCGATTTTCTCTATCTCGTCTTCGAGAAGCGCGGCTTCCTCTTTAAGCTTCTGAACGCGTCTTTCGGATTTTCTCTGATCCGCCAGAGCTGTCTTTGCTGCCAGGTATCTGTCTTTCGATGATACGGAGGTGGCATCCGTGGGCTCAGTATTGTCCGTTTCAGGTAAAGGGCGGAGAGCGGAGAGCCTTTCCTTTTCGGAGAGATAATATGAATACGGCTCTTTGGAGTCAGGGATCGGGCAGTCGAGTATCGTAAGACCGTCAAAGCCGATGATCCTGTTTGAGATCCGGTTTATGAAATACCTGTCATGAGATGCAGCGATGATCGTTCCGTCGAAACCGTTCAAAGCTTCTTCCAGTGATTCCCTCGACGGAATATCCATGTTGTTCGTCGGCTCGTCAAGTATAAGGAGGTTCATTTTTGAGAGCATCAGTTTCGCAAAAGAAACTCTTGCTTTTTCTCCGCCGGACAGTACTCCGACTTTCCGGAGCACATCATCGCCCCTGAAAAGCAGGGAAGCGAGCATGTTCCTTATCTCAAGCTGAGGCCGGTCCGGAAAATCGTCCCAGACTTCGTCGAGAACTGTTTTGTTCGGGTCGAGACTGCTGTTTTCCTGATCAAAATAACCGACCTTTACATTCGAGCCGAAATATGTATAGCCTGAAGTCGGCTTCAGAGAATGCATAATGATCTTGATAAGAGTGGACTTTCCGCACCCGTTAGGCCCCAAGAGGATGACCCTGTCGCCGCGTTTGATCTCGGTGTCAGGAATATCGAAAAGCAAACGGTCTCCGAAACACATGCGCAGATCGTGTATCATAAGCACGTCGTTGCCGCTCTCTCCAGATGAAGAGATCGAGATGTTCGCAGCTCTTGGCGCATCTTTGGGCTTTTCGAGCTTTTCCATTCTGGCCAGAGCCTTTTCACGGCTTTCCGCGGCCCTGATGTTCCTCTCGCGGTTCCATCTTTTCTGCTGATCGATGTATGCCTGCTGACGTGCGATCTCCTTCTGCTGGACAAGATACGCGTGAGTTTCCACGGCAAGGTCTTTGGCCTTTTGCTGCGAATAAAGAGTATATCCGCCGTTATAGAGTTTTGCGCGGCCGTGTTCTATTTCTAGGATCTTGTTTGCCACCCGGTCAAGAAAGTATCTGTCGTGGCTAATCACAAACACAGTGCCGGAATAAGAGGAAAGATAGTTTTCAAGCCATGTCAGGGTGGTGCTGTCAAGGTGATTCGTCGGCTCATCCAGCATAAGTATATCCGGAGAAAGGGCAATGGTCCTAGCCAGAGCCAGCCGCATCTTCTGACCGCCTGACAGTTTGGCTACCGGGAGAGAGAAGGTCTCTTCCGGAAATCCGGTCCCCGTAAGAAGCGAACGGCATCTGGCCCTGAATTCAAGGCCGCCTCTCTCCTTGAATGCCGCATATTTTTCGGAATAAACGGCAGAAACGGCAGCGGCCTTTTCCGGCGGGGCGGAGGACAGTTCATCTTCCAGAGCCTTCAGGTCTTCTTCGTCCGATATAAGATCAACAAAAGCCGAGAGCATCGAGTCCAGAACGGTGATGTCCCCGTCTTCCGCCTCTATGGCGTCGTTCTGCCCCAGCATCCGGAGCTTTTTTCCCTTTGCGATGAACACATTCCCGCAGTCTGCTTCAGCCTCGCCTGCTATTATCTTGAACAGCGTGGACTTTCCGCACCCGTTGACTCCGACGATGCCAACGCGGTCACCGTCGTTTGCGGAGAAGCTCACATTGTCTAGAAGGACTCTCTCTCCGAAGGAGATGCCGAGTCCGCTGACGGAAAGAGAAGTCATTTTCCGTATTTTCTCCGTCCCGGACTGCAGATGTTTTCACGGACGAAACGGATCGTCTTCTTCAGCGTCTCCGTATCAATGGAACCGTCTTTTCTGACTGCGGGCGATTCGATTGTGAAAGACCCCATGAAGTAGCAGTCGTTCAGCAGTTTGGCAATCGCGGCATAATCGATCTGGCCTTCACCGGGCTGCAGTATCGGCCTGAGTTTTGAAAAGTCTTTCTTTCTGCCTTTGAAATCGCTTATGTGGATATGTGGAACAAACCCTGACGTGAACAGAGTGTGCTCGAGTATGTCCTTGGACTGCCGGTGGAATTCTCCGAACCTGGTGTCGAACACGAACCGAGCCCGGCGGTCGGTCTTTCTTATCTTCTCCCATAATTTCAGAGGGTTTCCGACAGAGCACGGAATGTTTTCAAAAAGCGGAATGATAGAATACTTTTGTGCGATGTCGCAGATGCTTTTTACCATGGAAAGGTTGTGTTCGATATGGTGATCGGACGGGAATCCGCCCCAAAGGTGAATGACCGTCTTTTTTGATCCGATTGCGGAGGCAAGCTCGCAGTTTGCCCTGTAAAGGTCCAAAGCCAGCCTGTCGGAAGAATCCAGGCATTCGCCCAGAAGGACTCCTATGTCCTTGTCGGTGTGGAATACCGGAAATCTCAGCTGAGTACCGGCAAGGGAAGAGCATATCTCTCTTTTGTGTCCGTAGAAAGCGCGGAGCATCATGAACTCGCAGCCTTCGATCAGCCCCTCGTCAAACATCGGGGAAAAGATCCTGCTCATGAGGGTATAGTCATATCCGTTGAGACGCGAAACGACTGTTCCGGTCGAGCAGTATAAATCGTTGACCATAATTCAATCCTTCAAACAGAACAATCTTAGTAATATATAATGAAGGAAAACCGGCCGTGACCGGCGGAAGCGGCAGCTTCATTATGATAGTTATTCTATCATAAAATAATATAGTTGGCAAGAAAAAAGCCGTGATGATCATGAGAGCAATTGTTCCCGGCAGGGATATGGTCCGATATACGGACCGTGATCTGGAAACATGCGTTTATTAATAGAGCGAAGGCTTCAGGCTCTATAAAAATGTAAATTTTATGTAAATTATTTGTAAAATTTTTGTTAACAAGCCAAAAGATCGTCCGATTTTCCTCTCAGTTTGAAAGAAAAGTGCAGAAAATTCTACTATTATATGCTTGACAAGGTTTTGCATTAGTGATAATATTATAAACTGCATTACATTGCTCATCGGCTCGGCCGAGGGTGTTTCTGCAGTCTTTTTTTTGCTCAGAAAACACGGGGAAAATCCTTTTTCCGGTACCCGGCTGAAGCTGGTCGGCAACCTTTAACGCGCCGGTCTTTGCAGGCCGCCTGCGATCAAATAAAGAATTGGAGTGATTGTGTTTATGGTCAAACCCCAGAAGCTTGGCAACAACGTCAGAATGAGTTTTGCAAAGGTCAGCGAGACCCTTGAAATGCCCAATCTGTTGGAGATTCAGAAGAAGTCCTTTCAATGGTTTCTCGATGAGGGTTTGATGGAAGTCCTGCGCGACATGTCGCCTATCAGCGACTATTCGGGCAATCTGTATATCGACTTTGTTTCTTTCACTATCGATCCCGTTGCGAAATATCCCGTCGAAGAGTGCAAGGAGAGGGATGTCAACTACGCGGCTCCGCTCAGGGTCAAGGCCAGACTTTCCAACCGTCAGACCAAGGAAGTGAAGGAATCGGAAATCTTCATGGGAGATTTCCCGCTGATGACGGATAAAGGCACTTTTGTCATCAACGGCGCCGAGCGTGTTATCGTTTCCCAGATAGTGCGCTCGCCCGGCGTCTATTTTGAAAGCATAATGGATAAGACCGGGAAGCATACTTATGCCGCCACGGTCATCCCTTACCGCGGGGCCTGGCTTGAATACGAGATCGACACCAACGATGTCTTCTCAGTCAGAATAGACAAGAACCGCAAACTGCCCATTACCGTTCTTATCAGGGCGCTCGGCATTGAGAAGGAAGACGATATCATCAGCATGTTCGGCGATGACCAGTGCCTGAGGATCACCCTTGAGAAGGACGAATGCCAGCGTGAGGCCGATACCAACGGGACTCCCGTGGGTGACGAGGCGCTGAAGGAGATATACAAGAAACTCCGTCCGGGCGAGCCCGCCCTGGTCGAGAGCGCCAAGATCCTCCTTTCCAACCTGTTCTACGATCCCAAGAGGTATGATATAGCGCCGGTCGGCCGTTTCAAGTATGACAAGAAGCTTGCCATAGGCGACAGAATAGCCGGCTTCAGACTTGCTGCGGATGTCTACAGCAGGATCACGGGCGAACTCCTGTTCGAAAGCGGAAAGGAACTGTCCAAGGAAGACGCGCTCGTGATAGAGCATTCCGGCGTGAATGAGGTCGTTATCGAGACCGACAGCGGAGAGACCGTCAAGGTGTTCTCCAACGGTGCCATAGAACCGGAGTATGTTCTCGGATACGATCTCAAGGACTGCGGTGTGGCTCAGAAGGCTAAGTTCAATGTCCTAATGGAACTGTCCGAAAAGTACGGAGACGATGTTGAGGGACTGAAAAACGAGGCAAGGGAACGTATAGCCGAACTCTGCCCCAAGACCATCACGAACGATGATATCTTCGCCTCCATAAACTATATGCTCAACATAACGCACGGTGTCGGGAACGTCGACGATATCGACCACCTCGGCAACAGGCGTCTGCGTTCAGTCGGTGAGCTTCTCCAGAACCAAATGCGCATCGGACTGGCAAGAATGGAGAAGATAATCAAGGAGCGTATGACCGTTCAGGACAATGATTCGCTCACTCCGCAGACGCTTATCAATATCCGTCCCGTGGTCACGGCGATAAGAGAGTTCTTCGGTTCTTCGCCGCTGTCCCAGTTCATGGACCAGTCCAACCCTCTGGCGGAACTGACGCACAGACGCCGTCTGTCAGCACTCGGACCGGGCGGTCTTTCCAGAGACCGTGCTTCATTCGAAGTTCGTGACGTTCATTATACCCATTACGGAAGAATGTGTCCCATCGAGACCCCCGAAGGTCCCAACATAGGACTTATTTCATATCTTGCGACCTATGCGAAAGTCTCCGAGTACGGATTCATCGAGGCACCCTACAGGAGAGTCGACAGGGAGACCGGCAAGGTGACGGACGAGGTCGTATACATGACGGCCGACGTGGAAGACAATTATGTCATCGCTCAGGCCAACGAGCCTCTTGACGAAGAGGGAAGGTTCGTCCACAAGCGTGTCGTCGCCCGTGACAGGTCCGAGTTCGTAGAGGTCGATCCTTCCAAGGTCGACTTCATGGACGTGTCTCCGAAGATGGTCGTTTCAGTCGCGACGGCAATGATCCCGTTCCTTGAGAACGACGACAACTCCAGAGCGCTGATGGGCTCGAACATGCAGAAACAGGCTGTTCCGCTTCTCGTGTGCGATTCACCGATCGTCGGCACGGGAATGGAATACAAGGCTGCCGTCGACTCCGGAGTCGTTGTCTGTGCCAAGGAAGCGGGTACCGTTACGCGCGTTACCGCAGACGATATCACCGTGCAGCGCGATGACGGGACTATAGATAAATACGAACTGATTAAATTCAAACGCTCGAACCAGAGCACCTGCGTGAATCAGAAACCGATTGTCGATGCAGGCCAGAGAGTGGAGAAGGATCAGGTTATCGCCGACGGTCCGGCCACCTCGAACGGCGAGATCTCTCTAGGCAAAAACGCTCTTATCGGATTCATGTCGTGGGAAGGCTTCAACTACGAGGATGCGGTCCTTCTGAACGAGCGTCTGGTACGCGACGACGTTTATACCTCGATCCATATCGAGGAATATACACATGAAGCGCGGGACACCAAACTCGGGCCGGAAGAGATCACCAGAGAGATCCCGAATGTCGGCGAGGATGCGCTGAAGGATCTAGATGCCGAGGGAATCATCAAATGCGGTACGGAAGTCCGCGCCGGTGATATCCTGGTCGGAAAGGTCACTCCCAAGGGAGAGGCCGAGCTTACTGCCGAGGAAAGACTTCTCAGAGCCATCTTCGGTGAAAAGTCCAGAGAAGTCAGGGATACCTCGCTGCGCGTTCCTCACGGCGAGTCTGGCATAGTGGTAGAAGTCAAGGAATATTCCAGAGAAAACGGCGACGAACTCTCTCCCGGTGTAAACAAGGAAGTCCGTGTTTATATCGCGCAGAAGAGAAAGATCTCCGTCGGAGATAAAATGGCGGGCCGTCACGGGAACAAGGGTGTCGTGTCCAGGATCCTTCCTCCCGAGGACATGCCGTTCCTTCCGGACGGAACTCCTCTTGACATCGTCCTGAATCCTCTCGGCGTTCCCTCGCGTATGAACATAGGGCAGGTGCTTGAGGTTCATCTCGGCATTGCCGCCAAGAAACTCGGCTGGAAAGTTATGACTCCCGTGTTCAACGGCGCGAATGAAGAAGATATTACCGAATGTCTCAAAAAAGCCGGCCTGAACGAGGACGGAAAGACCATACTTTATGACGGAAGGACAGGAGAACCGTTCGATAATCCCGTTACCGTCGGTATTATGTACTACCTCAAGCTGCATCATCTCGTGGATGACAAGATCCACGCGCGCAGCACGGGTCCGTACTCGCTCGTCACCCAGCAGCCTCTGGGCGGTAAAGCTCAGTTCGGCGGCCAGAGGTTCGGCGAAATGGAGGTCTGGGCTCTCGAGGCATACGGCGCCGCATATACTCTTCAGGAGATCCTGACGGTCAAGAGCGACGACGTTACCGGAAGAGTCAAGGCCTATGAAGCGATCGTCAAGGGTCAGAACATTCCGTCTCCCGGCATACCGGAATCCTTCAAGGTCATGGTCAAGGAGCTTCAGTCGCTCGCGCTTGACGTGCGCGTCTACGATTCGGACGGAAACGAGATAGAACTGACCGAGGCGGACGAGGGTGAAGTGATCCAGCCTCAGGGCATTTCCGCGGAAGATGTCGGAAGCAGCGTTGTCACCGGAGATCTTTACGAATCATACACGGACAGCGATTTTGACAGCGACAGAAACAGCGGCGACGACGGGTCTCTGCTCGACGAAGAGTCGGTTTACGAGACAGATGAAATGATTGATGATGACGATGAGTGATAGGGGGAAGAGCTGATGGACCGTAATTTGTTCGATTCTATAAGAATAGGGCTGGCTTCTCCTGATACTATCAGAAGCTGGTCTCACGGCGAAGTCAAAAAGCCGGAGACGATAAACTACCGTACTCTCAAAGCGGAGCCGGACGGCCTCTTCTGCGAGCGTATCTTCGGCCCGACGAAGGACTGGGAGTGTCTTTGCGGAAAGTACAAGAGAGTCCGCTACAAGGGCAAGATATGCGAGAGATGCGGAGTTGAGGTCACAACCAAAAAGGTAAGGCGCGAGCGCATGGGACACATCGAGCTCGCAGCGCCTGTTTCGCACATATGGTATTTCAGAGCCATTCCGTCGAGGATGGGTCTCCTTCTGGAGATCTCTCCGAGAGTACTTGAGAACGTGCTCTACTTTGCCCAGTATATCGTTATCGATCCCGGATCGACTCCTCTGACAAAGGGACAGCTCCTGCGCGATACCGAGTACCGCAGCTACTATGAGAGGTACGAGAACGATTTCCGGGTAGGTATGGGCGCAGAGGCGATCAAGGAGCTTCTGTCCGAGATAGATCTGGAAAAACTGTCTGCGGAGCTCAAGGAAGAGCTTCAGACCGCGACCGGGCAGAAGAAGGTAAGGATCATAAAGAGGCTTGAGGTCGTTGAGGCGTTCAGAAAGTCCAACAACCGTCCCGAGTGGATGATACTCGATGTGATCCCGGTCATCTCCCCTGAGATCCGTCCCATGGTTCAGCTTGACGGCGGACGTTTCGCCTCATCTGACCTTAACGATCTGTACCGCAGGGTCATCAACCGCAACAACCGTCTTAAAAAGCTCATCGAGCTTCATGCTCCGAGCATTATTATAAGAAATGAAAAGCGCATGCTTCAGGAAGCAGTTGACGCGCTTATCGACAACGGACGCAGGGGAAAACCCGTTACCGGTCCCAACAACCGTCCGCTGAAATCCCTTTCCGAGATGCTTCGCGGAAAGCAGGGGCGCTTCCGTCAGAACCTGCTCGGCAAGAGAGTCGACTATTCCGGACGTTCCGTCATAGTCGTCGGCCCGTCGCTGAAGCTTTACCAGTGCGGTCTTCCCAAGGAGATGGCTCTCGAGCTCTTCAAGCCTTTCGTGATGAAGAGACTCGTTGAGACCCAGAAAGCGCCTAACATAAAGGACGCGAAGAAGAAGGTCGAGAAAGTAGATCCGGAAGTTTGGGACGCACTCGAGAACGTTATCAAAGAGCATCCTGTCCTTTTGAACCGCGCGCCTACGCTGCACAGACTTTCGATCCAGGCGTTCGAGCCCGTGCTCGTCGAAGGAAGAGCTATAAAGCTCCATCCACTCGTCTGCTCCGCGTTCAACGCGGACTTTGACGGCGACCAGATGCCGGTTCACGTACCGCTTTCTGCAGAAGCTCAGGCCGAGGCAAGATTCCTCATGCTTTCTGCAAACAACCTGCTCAAGCCCGCCGACGGCCGCGCCGTCGCTGTTCCTTCCCAGGATATGATCCTCGGTTCTTTCTACCTGACGATCATCAAGGAGGGAGAGCCGGGCGAAGGCAGAGTGTTCAAGGACTTCGACGAGGCCGTAATGGCTTACGAGAACCATCAGCTCGGACTTCATGCACCGATCAGGGTGAGAGTGTTCAAAGAGCGCGACGGCGAGAAGGTAAGCAAGATAATCAATACCACTCTCGGAAGGCTCATCTTCAACCAGGCTATCCCGCAGGATCTTGGATTCGTCGACAGGACCGACCCCGATAAATTCTTCGATCTGGAAGTCGACTTCATCACGACGAAGAAGGAACTCGGCAACATAGTCGACAGATGCATAAAGTACCACAGCCTGTCTGAGACCGCCAGCGTCCTCGACAACATCAAGGCGATGGGATTCAAGTATTCGACCAAGGGATCGATCTCGATCTCCGTCAAGGATATGGCCGTTCCCAAGGAAAAGGCTCTTCTCATCGCCGAGGCGGAAAAGAAAGTCGAGAACGTAGCTGAACACTTTATGATGGGCGAACTCTCCGAAGAGGAGCGTTACAACAACGTTGTTAAGATCTGGCAGCAGACGACCGACGAAGTTACAGCTGCCCTTCAGAACAGCTTTGACAAGTTCAATCCCATAAAGATGATGAGCGATTCCGGTGCCCGCGGAAGCATCGTCCAGATGAGACAGCTGGCTGGAATGCGCGGACTTATGTTCGCTACCAACGGTAAGACCATGGAGATCCCGATCAAGTCGAATTTCCGTGAAGGCCTTAATATTCTTGAGTATTTCATGGCCGCCAGGGGCGCAAGAAAATCACTGTCTGATACCGCTCTTAGGACCGCAGACTCCGGATATCTTACTAGGAGGCTCGTCGATGTATCGCAGAACATCGTCATCCGCGAGGAGAACTGCGGCACTACGGAAGGCACATGGGTCTCCGACATAGTCGATACTGCGGACATCGTGTCCTCGGGAAGAGTCATCGAACCTCTCAAGGACAGACTTATCGGAAGATATACCCAGGGCGAGGTCGTCGATCCGGAGACCGGAGAGGTCATTGTCGGATCTGACTGCATAATCACTGACAAGATCGCCAACAGGATAGTCAAGGCAGGCATCAAGAAGGTCTATATCAGGACCATTCTCAAATGCAAGGCAAAACACGGCATATGCTCGCACTGCTACGGCGCCGACCTTTCATCCGGAAAGACCGTAAGCGTCGGAGAGGCTGTCGGTATCATAGCGGCTCAGTCAATCGGCGAGCCCGGTACTCAGCTTACGATGCGTACGTTCCATACCGGCGGCGTTGCGGGTTCGAACATCACGCAGGGTCTTCCGAGAGTCGAGGAACTGTTTGAGGCGAGACGCCCCAAGAAGACGGCGATCCTTTCGGAATCCGACGGCGTTGTCTCGTTCCAGGAAGTCAAGCGCATGCACGGCGTCGTGATCACCGATGATTCCGGAGAGGAATTCAGCTATCAGGTTCCTTTCGGTACGCGCATTATCGTAAATGAAGGCGAAAGAGTATACCGCGGACAGGCACTCACCGAGGGCGACATGAGTCCTCAGGACATTACCAGGATCAGCGGACTCGAGGAAGCGTACAACTATATCATCAGGGAAGTTCAGAGAGTTTACCGTTCCCAGGGCGTTGACATCAACGACAAGCATATTGAGATCATCGCCAGACAGATGACCAGAAAGACCAAGGTCGAAGATGCCGGAGACACGGACCTTCTGGTAGGATCTCTTGTGGACATCCTTGAGTTCGAGAGCGAGAACGAACGCATTCAGAAGAGGATCGACGCAGGGGAGATCAACCTCAGGCTCGCGACCAATTCCGAGGTCCTTCTGGGTATCACCAAGGCCTCCATCCTTACGGATTCGTTCCTTAGCGCATGCTCGTTCCAGGAAACTACCAAAGTTCTTACGGAAGCAGCCATCAGGGGCAAGGTGGATTACCTGCTCGGGCTCAAGGAGAACGTAATAATCGGTAAGCTTATCCCGGCCGGAACCGGTATGATGAGATACCGCAACATCGAGGTCGAAAAGGTATATTCCGAACCGGAATTCCCGAATGAAGCCGATCATGACGCCGGTGAACCGGAGAACGAGAACCACTATGCTTTCGTTCAGGACGTGATTGCGGACGGTGAAGCGACGGCGGACGAGGGATACGATGTCGAGGCAGATGAGCTTCAGGATCCCGCAGACGTCCAGTAAAGGGATAAAAATGTATCGTCACAGTGAGGAACCGTATTCCGGATCCATGATGCGGAGGCACATCGGGTATTGACAAAACGGCATCGGATGTGCTATAATAAACAAGATTTGTCAAAGGCTCAAAATACCGATATACTGCTGTTTCCAGAGGCCTGCAGACGAGGCCTCCGGCGGCTGTATTTATAAACAACAGATTACAGAAGAAAAGGAGGAAAAACATGCCAACCTTTAACCAGCTCGTTAGGCAGGGCAGAGAGACGAAGGTTTACAAGTCGAAGGCTCAGGCTCTTCAAAGAGGTTTGAATACCATCAAGAACTGTCCGATAGACCAGAGTGCGCCGCAGAAACGCGGAGTATGCACCAGGGTAGGAACAGTAACCCCTAAGAAGCCGAATTCAGCACTCAGAAAAATCGCCAGAGTAAGACTTACGAACGGGTTTGAAGTCACTTCTTACATCCCGGGAATAGGCCACAACCTTCAGGAACACTCTGTTGTCCTTATCCGCGGCGGTAGGGTGCGCGACCTTCCCGGTTGCCGTTACCACATCATCCGCGGCGCGCTTGATACTCAGGGCGTTGACAAGCGCAATCAGGGGCGTTCAAAGTATGGTGCAAAGAGACCCAAGAAAAAATAACCCCGTGTTTTTCGCAAGTACTTGTTTAACGTAGCGCTGTAATCATGATTGTTTATAATCATTCATTAGCCTTCGTTTTTAGTGCTTACGGGAGTTTTCTTTCGAGTACCTATGAGATTCATTTTATATGAAGGAGGGAAGTTCAGTGCCAAGAAGAGGCCGAATTTCAAAGAGAGACGTTCTGCCGGATCCGCTTTACAATTCCAAGCTTGTAACGAAGCTGATCAACAAGATAATGCTGGACGGCAAAAGAGGCGTTGCTCAGAAGATCGTCTATGATTCATTCAAAATGATAGAAGCGAAATCAGGACAGAGCGGATTGGAAGCTTTTGAGCAGGCTCTCGACAACGTCATGCCTCAGCTTGAGGTCAAAGCGCGCCGCGTCGGCGGTTCGACATACCAGGTCCCGATGGAGGTCAGAGCTGACAGAAGACAGACTCTGGGGCTCCGCTGGATTGTCAACTACGCCAGAAGCCGCGGTGAGAAGACCATGGCTGAGCGTCTTTGCGCCGAAATACTTGATGCCAAGAACAGCACAGGCGGCGCGTTCAAGAAAAAAGAAGACACTCACAAGATGGCAGAAGCCAACAAGGCTTTCGCACATTACAGATACTGATGCGGGCAGCGATTTAGGAGCTGCTTGAAAGGAGAACTACTTAATGCCAAGGGATTATTCGCTTGAACGTACGCGCAACATCGGTATAATGGCACATATCGACGCAGGCAAGACAACCACTACCGAGCGCATACTGTTTTATACAGGCGTAAACCATAAGCTTGGTGAAACCCATGACGGTTCTGCTACCATGGACTGGATGGAGCAGGAGCAGGAGAGGGGAATTACGATCACTTCGGCGGCAACCACATGCCACTGGAGAGATCACCGCATAAATATCATCGACACTCCCGGCCACGTTGACTTCACTGTTGAGGTCGAGCGCTCTCTCAGAGTCCTTGACGGCTCCGTGACGGTTTTCTGTGCAAAAGGCGGTGTCGAGCCTCAGTCAGAAACGGTATGGCGTCAGGCGGACAGATACGGTGTTCCGAGAATGGCTTACATCAACAAGATGGACATCACCGGAGCGAATTTCTACCGCGTAATCGATATGATGAAGGAAAGACTTCATGCCAATGCCGTTCCGATCCAGCTTCCGCTCGGTGCGGAGGCCCAGTTCAGAGGCATAATCGATCTCATAAACATGGAAGCCGACATCTACTATGACGAGCTCGGCAAGGATATGAGAGTCGAAGCGATTCCCGAAGAGATGCAGGAAACGGCGCAGAAGTACCGCTCGGCGATGATCGAGGCGGTAGCGGAGACCGACGACGCTCTCTTTGAAAAATTCTGCTCCGGAGAAGAACCCACAAAAGAGGAGATCAAAGCGGCGATACGCAAGGCGACCATTTCCAACATGATGGTTCCCGTAACCTGCGGGACATCATACAGGAACAAAGGCGTACAGAAACTGCTTGACGCGATCGTTGACTATCTCCCCTCACCGCTGGATATCCCGGCGATAAAGGGCGTTAATCCGGACACGGATGAGGAAGAGGAAAGACACGCAGACGACGAAGCTCCGTTTTCCGCTCTTGCATTCAAGATCATGACGGATCCGTTCGTCGGCAAGCTGTGCTTCTTCAGGGTTTACTCAGGTCAGGCTAATTCCGGTTCGACAGTGTTCAATTCCACCAAAGGCACGCGCGAGCGTCTCGGACGCATCCTCCAGATGCACTCCAATGAGCGTAAGGACATCGATGCGTGCTATTCCGGTGACATTGCAGCTGTCGTGGGCGTTAAGAATACCACGACCGGAGACACTCTCTGCGACGAGAAGCACCCGATCATACTAGAGTCAATGGAATTCCCGGAACCTGTCATAAGGGTCGCGATAGAACCGAAGACCAAAGCCGGACAGGAAAAGATGGATATTGCTCTGGCAAAGCTGTCAGAGGAGGATCCGACTTTCAGGACATACACTGACGAAGAGACCGGCCAGACGATTATAGCCGGTATGGGAGAGCTTCACCTGGAGATAATAGTCGACAGGCTTCTTCGCGAGTTCAAGGTCGAGGCAAATATCGGAAAGCCTCAGGTGGCATACAAGGAGACTATCCGCAAATCCGCGGATGTCGAGTGCAAATATGCCCGCCAGTCCGGAGGCAAGGGCCAGTACGGTCATGTCAAGATCATAGTCGAACCCAACGAACCCGGTAAGGGCTATGAGTTCATCAACAAGATCGTGGGAGGCTCGATCCCCAAGGAATATATTCCGGCGGTCGACGCAGGTATCAGGAGCGCCATGCAGAGCGGTGTGCTCGCGGGATACAATGTCGTCGATGTCAAGGTCACTCTGTATGATGGTTCATATCACGAGGTCGACTCGTCAGAGCTTGCGTTCAAGATCGCGGGTTCTATGGCGTTCAAGGACGCCATGAGGAAAGCGGATCCTGTGCTTACCGAACCGATCATGAAGGTCGTGGCCATCACTCCGGATGATTACATGGGAGATGTAATAGGAGATCTCAATTCACGTCGCGGACAGATACAGTCGATGGAACCGGTTTCAGGCGGACAGCAGATAACCGCCATGGTTCCGTTGTCCGAAATGTTCGGGTACGCGACCGATCTGAGATCCAGAACACAGGGACGCGGACAGTATACTATGGAACCCAGTCATTTTGCCGAGGTTCCGAAATCCATCCAGGAGAATATAACGTCCGGACGTCTGAGCAACTAAACCCAACTAAAACACAATTAAACAAAAAATAAAAACAAAAACTATTTCAGGAGGATATTATAATGGCTAAGGCTAAATTCGAAAGAACCAAACCCCACGTTAATATCGGTACCATTGGTCACGTTGACCATGGCAAGACCACTCTGACCGCTGCCATCACCAAGGCTCTCGCTCTTAAGAACAGCAATATCGAGTTCATGGCTTATGACCAGATCGACAACGCTCCCGAAGAGAGAGGAAGAGGTATCACCATCAACACCCGTCACGTTGAGTATGAGACTGACAAGCGTCACTATGCTCACGTTGACTGCCCCGGCCATGCTGACTATGTAAAGAAC
>JAGDBK010000108.1 GCA_017959065.1 Clostridia bacterium
ACAGTATACCATTCGGCAGAGCAATAAGCAAGAATATTACGTATTCTTTTTGTATTACCAGCCATAATACAGGTTATCGATCCATTGTGCAAATAATCTTTCATCAAAAAAAATAAGCGGCTCTTTTCCGCAATTCATCTCCCACCTTTAGAGGTCGGAGTCTTCTTGCTGAGCCGCTGATAACACAATGCTGTATTCCACGACTGTATCAAAGGCTGATACATATTCCTGTCGTATAACCTGATATGCTCCTGTCGATGGAAAACGCGTAGCCGTCAGGACCCCCGGCAATCATCCCGGTATCCGAAAACTGCAGTTCCATACGCCTTATTCCGGCTAACCCCTCTCCGCTGTTTTTGACAAAAGCCTCCTTGAGGGTCCAGACCTCGAAAAACCGTCTGGATGTATCATACGAAATCTTACCGCGGCTCTGTCCTTCTTCTCCGAAAATGAATCTGTTTTCCGACTCACTGAAAAATCTTTCAGCGATCCCGGGACGGAAACTTCCGATCTTTTCTATATCGACCCCGATCTGGTGATCCCTGTCGGCTGCGCATACAGCGTACCTGCCCTTGTGGCTTATGCTGAAAAACGCGCTTTTATCCTCGCAAAAAGGTTTTCCGTTCTCATTCCTGATTATTCTGACGGAAGACGGATCTGCACCTGTAAGCTCCGATACCGTCGTTCTGGCAAGGATCTCTCCGGCCAGCGACAGATTCCTCATTTCAGTGCTTCGGATCCTCGATATCTCCTCCTGTCTTTCGGGGGGCAGAGACAGAAATACGCTGTCCAGATCATCCCCGCTCAAATCGCCCGCATTCAAATATCTTAATATCATATCGTCAAACAACAGCGGCCCTCAGTTCAGATCGGACATTATGTCCCTTTTGATGTTTCCGTCCGTTTTCTCCGTGCGGACCTCGATGTCCGACGGAGTTGTTTCTGACGAAGAGACCGAAGAAACGGCGTTGGCTACTATCTCCAGACTGTCCGGCCTGCTTACCATGTCCGCCGCGAATGAATTACCCATTTTAATGATAAAATGTTCTCCGTCGGTCAGGACGGATGCCGACCTCAGAAAACTGCTGACTGCTTTATTCTCTTTGCCGATGAGTTCGACCGCCTCGGGCCAGGCTCTGAACTCGCGGAACACTCTTTCGGGTGCCGGCTCTGACCCGGCCTTTTTATTCTCAGTTTCGGATACCGCGTCTTCCTTCACCGCGTCAGGCTGCCCTTCAGGAGAGATCCGCACGCTGCCTGTCCGTGGTTTTTCATTCTCGGATGATCTCTCGGCCTTTTTTCTGTCAGGCGTAACGTTCCTGAAAAGGCTGACTTTCTCCTCAAGCGCCGACACCCTGACGGGCAGGTTCGAAGCAGAGCCGTCGAAAGACTCGTCGCAGAGTCTGAGCACGGACATCTCCGCGTAGAGACGGCGCTGGGAAGAGTTCCTCTGCATCCTGGCCGAACAGTCATCCAGTTCCCTTGCGTTGTATATAAGCCTTTCATAGGAAAAGCTCTTCATGAGTTCGCCGCATCTTTCCGCTTCCGCTGAGGTCAGTTCAAGATAATCCGCGGAAGAAGGCACTGTCTTTATCACGATCATATTTCTGTAAAACTCGATGACAGACTGCCAGAACACGGAAATGTCGATGTGCGAGGAATCGATCTTTGCTATTATCCTGAAAGCGTCGGCAATGCTTCTGCGTGCGATCGCGTCCACGAAAGACTCCACTTCGTCTGACGATGAGATCCCGAGCGATCTGCTGACGCTCTCTGCGGTTATTGAGCCTCCCGAAGCGGAACACAGTTCGAGCATGCTCAGCGCGTCTCTCATTCCACCCCGGCTCATGCGGGATATGATGAGTGCGGCGTCGTCATCGATCGGCAGATCCTCGGAACGGCATACCTCTTTCACCCGATCCGCAATCACCTGGTTCGGGATCCTTCTGAAATCGAACCTCTGACATCTCGAGACGATCGTGGCAGGAAGCTTGTGGAGCTCCGTTGTCGCAAGTATGAAGATCACATATGCCGGAGGTTCCTCAAGGGTCTTGAGCAGCGCGTTGAAAGCTCCCGAAGACAGCATGTGGACCTCATCGATTATGTATACCTTGTACTTTAGTTCCGCGGGCGTATATACGACCGCCTCTCTGATATCCCTGATATAATCGACTCCGTTGTTCGATGCCGCATCCATTTCTATAATGTCGGAAACGGTGGAAGAATCTATCGCGAGACAGGCACTGCATTTCCCGCAGGGGTTTCCGTTAACGGGAGACTTGCAGTTGACAGCTTTTGCCAGCAGTTTCGCGCAACTGGTCTTTCCTGTTCCGCGCGGCCCGCAGAGGAGATATGCGTGGGAGACCTTCCCGTTTTCGACTTCGTATTTAAGGATCGAAGTAATGTGATCCTGTCCGCACACCTCATCGAAAGTCTTAGGGCGCCATTTTCTGTAAAGAGCCTGATACATTGCCAACTCCCTAACCAAAATAGAATAATAACGATCGACCGCGTGACAAGGTCATACACCTGAAGATCGAAATGATATCCGAATACTCGTTCCGTATCCTATGCTCCGGGCAGGCCGCCCCGCGGCACATCGGAAAAACCGCTTAATGCTGCTTGGTTCCCCACCTGACATGGTTCACGGCGACCGATCGCACGGGACCCGCCCTTCAACACATAAAAATACGGTGATATATTAAGATTCAGTCCTCAAACCAGGAAACCACCCCTGCTATAGCGGACTTCAGGTACAGGACCCCGCTAATGTCCCGGCTGGTATGACCTTGTTACGCGGTCGATAAGTCACTGATAATGAAAACTCTGAATAAAAAGTCAAAAATGAAATCCAGACAGATCCGTCACGGAACTTACCCGGAGATCTTGGCGCTTACTCGGCAGAACCCTGCTCTTCGTCACGGTTCAGCGTCGCGCTCAGATCCTTGTCGTTAAGATCAAGATCTATACTGTCAAGATCGAGGTCGTCATCTTCCGCGATGCAGTTTTTCTTCCATCCGAGCTCCTCAGCGAACTCGCTCCAGAACAGAACGCTTCCGGCAGCGCCGCTGACGGCGGCCAGAGCGAGGAATGCTCCCGCGATGCTCTTCTTCTTGATAGTCATGAAGAAAAGGAACAGCATGCAGACAGACTGCACAAGAAGCACTATTGCAAGATAAGGCTTGAACTCCTTAAGTTTATCCAGTTTCTCCGTCATCGATCGTACCTCCGGGCAGGCTTTCCCGGCAATCCTTTCTGTAAAATGTATGAATGTGAAAGGCCAGCCTTTCTGCCTTTCTCCGAACAAACGATTTTTACTGTTTCTGGGCGTTCATTTTCAGATAGGCGTTTATAAACCCGTCTATCTCTCCGTCCATCACGGCGGTGGTGTTTCCGTCCTCGTATCCGGTCCTGTTGTCTTTTACGAGCGTATACGGCATAAAGACGTAGGACCGTATCTGAGTCCCCCACTCTATGTTGGTCTTGTTACCCTTGATATCCTCGATCTTCTCCAGATGTTCTCTCTGCTTGATCTCCATGAGCTTGCTCTTGAGCATGCTCATAGCCGTCTCCTTGTTCTGAAGCTGGCTTCTCTCGGTCTGGCATCCCACGACTATCCCCGTGGGAATGTGAACGATCCTGATCGCAGAATCCGTCTTGTTGATATGCTGCCCGCCCGCTCCGCTGGATCTGTGTGCGGTGATCTCTATATCTTCGTCGCGTATCTCTATCGTACCGTCATCGACGAATTCCGGGACGACCTCGATCGAAGCAAACGAAGTGTGCCTGCGGCCAGAGGCGTCGAACGGGGATATCCTGACCAGTCTGTGGACCCCGTTTTCGCTCTTAAGATAACCGTATGCGTTTGTTCCCTCGACAAGGATCGTGGCGCTCTTGAGCCCCGCTTCCTCGCCGTCGAGCCAGTCTAAGAGCTTTACGTTGTAACCGTGTCTCTCACCCCACCTGGTGATCATCCGGTAAAGCATCTGTGCCCAGTCCTGGGCCTCCGTGCCTCCGGCACCCGGATGGAACGACACTATCGCGTTGTTGGAATCGTATTCTCCGGAAAGAAGGATCTCTATCCTCTGTCTTTCCATCTCGTCCTCGATATGCTTTACCGATTCCTGAATATCGTCCGCAAGACTCTCGTCGTTCTCTTCTATCGCCATCTCGGCCAGCGTGGACGTATCCTCGATATCTTTTACAAGCGTCCGGTAATTGTCCAGCTTTGCCTTGACCTGCTTCAACTCCTGAAGCACTTTCCCGGAATTTGCCTGATCGTTCCAGAAGTCCGGAGCCATGGTCCTGGCTTCCAATTCCGAAAGTTTTGATTCAAGTTTATCTATTCCGAGCGCGTTTCCAAGCTCCTGCGCTGACTCGCTTATGCCGGCGAGCTTGTTTTTCGCTTCTTCGATCGCAATTATCACTGCTTTACCTCTCGATTGCAACACTATCACTTATAAGGATTATACCATAACCGTGACGATTATTCAAGAAAATTGACTTTTCAGGTATGCCGCAGGGGCTCCGTACCGCGGATATCCACCATGCGTAGGCCGGTCGTCACCTCCCTGCCGTCAGCAAAGAAAGGTAAAATGAAAAAGGCCGCGAAAGAATGATCTCTCTTTTCGCGGCCCGCTGAGCCTTTGTTATTATTTTTTCTTCTTGCTTATTATTCCGAGTACTACGAATATCACGGCTGCGACGGCAGCAACGCAAACCAGAATGATGATAGGCGTGAGCGGGAGGTCGTTAGTGATGGGATTGACTGCATTGACAGAGTTCGTAAAGCTGATGCTGATAAAAGAAAGAAGGATAACTGCCAAAGCCAAAGCGGAAATAATGATCTTTTTCATTTTTTCATACCTTTCTTCCGGACCGCAGAACAAACCTGCCAATCACAGATCCGGCAAATAAATTCAATGTCGGCAAAATCTGCCGCACGGACATTCTGAAGTATGCGCGGTCAGTGAGTCGTGAGATATCTGAAGCTCTCAGTAACTTCCGTGATACCGTCCGGGAACTCGTTCTCGCTTTCTACAACCATGTAGATCCCAAGCTTTTCGGCCGTGTTCCTGGATTCTATGACAGGAGCCTCGCCCTGACCTATCGTCCGGCCTTCTCCGTTTCTGAGACCGTCCTTGATGTGTACGAATCTGATCCTGTCCCTGTTATTGACAAGGAACTCCGACGGATTGGCGCCGCCCACATAAGCCCAGAACGTGTCGATCTCGAGATTTATCGCCGTGTGGTTAAGCAGAGCCTCGATCGGTCTTACTCCGTATTTGTTTCTGTATGAGAATTCCATGCTGTGGTTGTGGAACATTAGATCAATGCCCTCTTCCTTAAGAAGAGCGTGACATTTTATGATCCGGTCTATGCTCCTGTAGAACTCATCGCCCTCCCACGGGATCCCGGCGACTATATAGTTCGGGCAACCTATATCATGGAAAAACTTGACCGTTCCCGCAAAATCGTTTTCAGCCTCGTCGACACCGATGTGAACGCCGCTGACTTTTATCCCCGCGTCCCTGACGGCGCGGTTGACCTCCTGCGCGGGAGCATTGCCCCAGCACAGTTCCACGCTCTTGTAACCGATCTGCGCGATCTTCTGGACCGTGCCGTAAAAATCTTTGCCTATCGCACTGCTGACGCTGTAAGTCTGCAACCCGTATTCTGACATGATCATTCTCCTGTCTGTATTTATTATTTTACTGTGAAAAAGGTCCGTTCAGCTGTTAAGGAAGCGCAGACTGTTTTCCGCCGCAGTCAGTCCGTCGGGCTTGCGGGCCTCGTTCTCGACGACCATGGTGAGTCCGAGCTTAATCACGAGATCGCGAACCGCAAGGACAGGAGCCTCGCCTTCGCCGAGATCTCTGGCTTCCCCGGCTTTTTCACCGAGAAGACCGTCTTTCATATGGACAAACCTTATCCTGCCGGCATTCTTGCTTATGACTCTGACAGGATCGACTCCTCCTACCGCAGCCCAGTACATGTCGATCTCGAACATCACGTCCGTCTCGCGTTTGAGATAATCGAACGGAGTGCATCCGCCGGGGCCTTTTGTAACGGAGAATTCCCACTGATGATTGTGAAAATGAAGATCGATCCCCTCTTTTTTGAGCATCGGCTGATACTTGTTGCAGAGGGCGGCCTGCTTGCCGTAGTCTTCCGCTTCCCATCCGCTCCAGGGGATGATGTAGTTCGTGCAGTCTATATCATGAAGGAGCTGAACCGTGCCGGAAAAATCATTTTCGAGCTCATCGAAGCCCTTGTGAGATCCGGATATCTTAAGACCGGCATCGTGCATAAGAGCGCCGTACCCTTTTCCGTCAAGTCCGTAGAAACTTGATGTCTCTACAAGACCGTATCCCATCTCGGCGACTCTCTTTACCGCATATTCCGGTTTTTCCTCGGCAATGTCGCATACGCTGTAGAGCTGTATCCCGTATTCAACCATTACGTACTCCTCCATAAAGCGATTTTGTTTTGATCTGCCGGCCGTGTCCTCCTGCGCTCGCTGAGCATCCGAAACGGCTGACGGACCAACTCTCTAATTATTTTAGCTGTGATATCCGTTTTTTTCAATAGCATGGGCCTATTTTTTCAAAAACAGGCTGATTTAGTCTGACGGGAATGATAGGCGGATCCCAATACGTCCGCCGCCTCTGAAAGGATGTCAGCGTTCCCTGCTCTGACCGCCGCGCTCACCGGGTTTCTTTTTTCTGTTTGCGTTCTTTTTGACTGAAAATCCGAACTTCCCGATCCTTCGGCCGAGTTCAAAATACTCACCGTGCGCGAAGGCGGCGAGTTTTGCTCTCTGGATGTGCATCCTGCCGTCCTCGCCTATGAGATCCTCCGCTACATCGACCGCAACGATATCGGCAAGAAACATATAATGTGAACCGAGTTCGATGACATCGCTCACCCTGCACTCGAGGGAAACCGGAGACTCCCCTATTATCGGGCATGAAACAGCGGAGGCCTTCTGCCTGGCCAGTGAACATTTTTCGAACTTGTCCACCTTTCTGCCGGTATGCGTACCGCAGTAATCCGCCGCCCTTGCCAGGGAAGCGGATGTCAGATTGATCGCGAATTCCCCGCTTTTTTTGATCATATCGAAGGAGAAACGCTCGGGCCTGACTGAAATATATGTTTTAGCGGGTTCCGAACAGACTATTCCCGTCCAGGCAACTGTTATGATATTGTCCCTTTCGCCGTCGCTCACCGTTACCATGGCGGCGGGGACCGGTCCGAGCATCGTCCCGCCTTTCCAGACCACTTTTTCCATATGCAAACCTCACACCCGTCTTTTCCGGAACATTGACCCCGTCAGTCCGGGGATACCCTGATCCGGCTATCGTATTTGCCCGAAACGCCGTCAGCGTTCGATGACTTTGCTCAGAAAAGCCGCTGTCTTTGGGCTTTTGGGATTTCCGAACACTTCCTCTGGTGTCCCGGTCTCTTCCACTACCCCGTCCGACATGAATACTATCTTGTCTGCAACGTTTCTGGCAAACTCCATTTCGTGCGTCACCACCACCATGGTGTTGTCCTTCCCTTTGAGGCCTCTTATGACCTTCAGCACCTCTCCGGTAAGTTCCGGATCGAGCGCGGAAGTCGGTTCGTCGAAACACAGTACGTCCGGACTGAGCGCCAGGGCGCGCGCGATCGCCACCCTCTGCTGCTGACCGCCTGACAGCTGCCACGGATAGCTGCCGACTTTGTCGGCGAGGCCTACTCTGTCCAGCAGCTTCATTCCGATATCGTTTATCTCATCCGGACTCTGCTTTTTCTGGAGATTTAGCGCGAGAGTGACATTATCCAGGCAGTTGTACTGCGGAAACAGGTTGAACGACTGGAAAACGAGTCCGAAATGAAGTCTTTTCTTTCTGACTTCCTTCAGATTCCTCTCGGCGGGAAGCGAACCGTCGAAAAGCATTTCTCCGCCCACGGAGATAGTGCCCCGGTCCGCGACCTCAAGGAAATTAAGGCATCTCAGGAGCGTTGTCTTGCCGCTTCCGGATGAGCCGAGGATCGCCATGACCTCGCCGCAGTCAAGATCCAGGTCGATCCCGCGGAGGACCTCAGTATGTCCGAAGCTCTTGCAGAGCCCCCTTACTTCAAGCAATGCCATATCCTACCCCTTGAAATAATCGAGCTTTTTCTCGATAAAGTTGAATAGAAGCGTCAGTATGCCGCAGAACAGAAGATAGAAAGCGGCTGTATAGAACAAAGGCCACAGAAGGCCCTTCGATTTTATGAACTCCTGAGCGTTCCATATGAGTTCGTATACCGCGATCGTTCTGGCAAGCGATGTGTCCTTCACGAGAGTAATGATCT
Organism: Clostridia bacterium; assembly: GCA_017959065.1. Taxonomy (GTDB): domain Bacteria; phylum Bacillota; class Clostridia; order Oscillospirales; family CAG-272; genus RGIG2161. Next base: position 8,344 of record JAGDBK010000108.1, read on the forward strand.
CATTGCTCATGGGCGGAACGATCCTTTTGACGACCTGAAGCAGTATGATCCTGAAGAAGATCTGGGGCTTGGTCATCCCGAGCACCTGACCGGCCTCGTACTGGCCTCTGGATATGCTTTCGATGCCGCCGCGGTATATTTCAGAGAAATAGCAGGCGTAATTGATTATAAAAGCGATAATGACGGCGGTAAACCTGTCGATCACTGCCCAGGAGGACAGAAAATCGGTAAGAAAATTGCGTGCCTCGATCTGCTGGGCCCATTTTCCTATGATGCCCGGACCGTAGAAGATCGCTATTAGCTGGAGCATAAGAGGAGTCCCGCGGATGATCCATACGAACACTTTTACGGGAATCTTGATTACCTTGAACCTGCTCATGGACCCGAAGCTTATAACAAGCCCGAGCGGAAGCGCAAAAAGAAGAGTCAGTCCGAATATCTGGACGCTGACTCCGAAACCCTCCATCAAACTCTGAGTTACTGTTATGAACATAAAGCACTGACCATTCCCGTCGGAAATTTGAGTATGGACACAGGCAAACGGCCGGATGCCGCTATCTGCTCATCCGGCAAAAGTCCTGTCCCCTTTGATTGTTTTGGGCAGGCACAAGGCCTGCCCAAAACCGGATCGGTTAAACCGTTATTAATCTGCGAGAGTAAGGTTATACTTGTCGGCAATCGCCTTAAGCGATCCGTCTTCCTTCATGGCCTTAATATAGCCGTTCAGGGTCTCGACCATGTCCGAACCCTTTCTGCAGCCGATGCCGTACTCTTCCTCATTGAGTTTGAAAGCCGCCTTGAGTGATTCGTAGGAAGTACCCTCTCCTGTCATGGCGTTCGCCATGGTAAGGTCGATGATGCACGCGTCGGCAGAGCCCGAGAATACCTCAAGGAGAGCGTCAGACTGAGCGGTGACCGCAGTAGCCTGAAGCCCAAACTCTGTCGCGCAGTCCTGTCCGGCAGACCCGGATTCGACAGCGAACTTAAGATCCTTTACGCTTTCGATGGAAGTAAACTCTGCGGCCTTGTCGGCGCTCATGACTACCACCTGGGCGTTCTTGACATATGCGTCGGAGCAGTCCATCGACTCTCTTACTTTGTCGCTGAGGGTCATCCCGTTCCAGACGAGGTCTATGGCTTTCGATTCAAGCTCAAGAGATTTGTTGTCCCAGTCGATGATCTTGAACTCAACATCGACGCCCATCTTGGTCGCCACGGCCTGAGTGAACTCCGTGTCGAAACCTGTCCACTCATTGTTTTCGTCCTTATAGTTCATGGGTTCGTAAACGGTGACACCGACAACGAGTTTGCCTTTGTTCTTGATATATGCGGTGTCACCTGCGTCTGTTCCGCCTTCCGACGGCTGCGAGCATGCAGCAAGCGCAAGGGTCATGACCATAGTCACGGCCAGCAGAAACAGCAGTGCTTTTTTCATTTTTCCGGTTCTCCTATCTTCTTTAATTGATTTCACACGATTAAGCGTGCCGATACAATAGAATGTTACCATAGCGTCAAGCCTCTTGTCAATAAAAATGAAAGGCCGGAACACAATTATTGACGTTTTCCGGTGGCCGTAATACGTCCGCGTTATACATGCGCGCAATTGTAAATAATTGTAAAAAATGGCGAAGCCGGTGGCAAACCGGGCCGTAAAGTGGTAAAATGCTAAGGTACGCATCAGGGACGGATTAAGACGTCCAATTAATAATCGCTTAACCCGAAAGGACCAGAAATGCCATATTCCGACAGCAGGAACACGGCCGGTCCGGGCGGCAGAAAACCGAAATCAGCGGGAACTCAGAATTATACCGAGGGATCTCTCAAATACCTGAAGAAGGCCGGGAGATCAAGAAAGATCGGCATTGTGTTCTCAGTGCTGGGGATCCTGTCCGCCATAACGACTGTCCTGTTTTCTTTATTCATATTTTCAGACATTCCGTTTTTTTCATACTGGAGAGGTATCTGGGTGGAGACAGCCATGACGACTATGAACCACCGCTGGCTTGCGACCGCTCTCATCCCGCGCGACAGGATTGAAGAGATAATGAGCAACGTGGCTAATCCGGACGTGATCGGAGGCGCCGACGCCCTGTCGACGCGCGACAAGGACGATCCACCCGTTACAGATGACCCTTCAAAGAAAAACAGTCCGCCCGTCGAGGGCGACATACTCGGGCAGTACAGCCTGAAGGTCGGTGACAAGGACTATGCGGGCAACACCGTCCTGATCAATGACATCGAAGAGGGACTTGTCGTCTCGGAGATCGTGTCGGGCTCGTTCAAAGGCAAGATAATGCTGATAGACGATCCTTCCAGAGTTTATGTCGGACAGACTCCTTATCCGGGCGAGCAGGGCCTGAGGATCAAGTCGATGATGGCGTTCTATGACGCGATTGCGGGAATAAACGCCAGCGGATTCCTCGATCCTAACGAAAACGGCAACGGAGGAGACGTCGTCGGTCTTTCATGTTCGATGGGACGGATGTGGGGCGAATACACCTATATGTACGGAAGCGTGGTCATCACTTATGACAACAGGCTCGTCGTCGGCAACCTCGACATCTGGGAGAAATACAACATCAGGGACGGCATCCAGTTCGGGCCGGTACTGATCGCCAACGGGAAAGTCATGGTGTCCGGATCCGCAGGTTACGGCCTTCAGCCGCGGACCGCGATCGGGCAGCGCAAGGACGGAGTCATCGCTTTTCTCGTCATAGACGGAAGGAACGTTACACATTCGCTCGGATGCACTGTCGGTGATCTCGCCGAGATCCTTATAGCATACGGCATAGAGAACGCCGCCTGCTGCGACGGAGGTGCGAGCAGCGTCCTGGCTTACGACGGCCAGGTAATAACGAAGAACTGCTCTCTCAACCCGGATTACGGAAGACCTCTTCCCAATGCCTTCCTTGTCAGACGCAAGTCAAAGAGCTGATCTGACGGTTCCGCATTTTCATTAAGACAGAATGGGCAACAATGACAGTACTTATCGTTAACAGTGTCCTTTTGGGCATCGGGCTTGCCATGGACGCTTTTTCGGTCTCGGTTATAGACGGGCTGGCCGAACCTGAAATGAGCCGCAGAAAGCGGTGTCTGATAGCGGCATGCTTTGCGGGCTTTCAGTTTCTTATGCCGATGATCGGGTGGCTGCTCGTCACATCGGTCGTCAGTCTGTTCGAGTTCTCCGACAGGATAATACCGTGGCTGGCTCTGGCGATCCTGGGATTTCTCGGAATAAAAATGATAATCGAAGGTATCCGTCCGGAAGACGGCGA
>JAGDBK010000109.1 GCA_017959065.1 Clostridia bacterium
CGCAGGGTTCTTCTGTCTGACCCCCGCCTCGCGTTTCGTTAGGTGGGGGCTCCGATTATCCCTGCCCCGTGATTCACGGGGTGGGGATACTGCAACGTCGAGTTTAACGCGCGGTTTTTTGAAGTGGGTTAATTACCACTACCCGACGAAACGTCGGCTGGGGGTGATGACTTTACATCACAAGCTGTATTCCGTCTTTTACAGCGCGGATCTCACGGCGGAGCTGTCTGTCGATATCTTCGTCTTCGCTCGGATCGTATTTGCTGAACCCGTTCTCAAAGACCTGTGCGAGACTCGAGAAGAAACGCAGAGCAGCTGACCGGATGCGGATACTGTCAAGGCGTGTGCGGTCAGATTTTGACGTCAGCTTTTGCAGTACGTCGTGTCTGCCGCCCGGCTGTGGTACACTGCGTCTAAACTGAATGCCAAGCTTTGCCGCCTCGTAAACCAGCGCGTTGCGAATAGCCTTGAAAGCATTTTCATTCGACAGCGGAAGCTTCTCCGGCATCTTGTCCGTATACGTCTGATAAACGGAACACTTGGCCTGATACCACAGGTCGTACAGCCCTGAGACGCGCTCGTCTGCCGCGACAACATCCACCGCTTCGTCTACCAGCGCCTTTATTCCTTTCGGCAGATATCCGTACTGTTTCTTTCCGGACACGCCGTTGAGCCGGTCGGCAAGAGCAGCAAGCTTCTCCTGATAATCTTTGCCTGCGGAATTGCCTGTGCGTAGTTCCTCCGCCAGCCTTCTGAAGCGCTCACGCATCTCCTGAGTGATCCGGTTCCGTATCTCGGTCTGACGGTCGTATGTCTCGTAGATCTCGTTTTTGAAGATCTCGGTTCCGAACAGATGACGGAGATTGTCTATACCTTTTTTTGTAAGGTAAGCGTGGTTGTTTTCCTCCGTCGAGTACAGAAGCATATGGACGTGCGGGTGATGAGATTCGTTATGGAACGCTCCGTACCAGCGCATCGACGTGAGCGGAATGTGGTGCTCCTTTGCTATTCTGTCAATGTTCGCGCCGATCATGCTCTGCCATCGCTCTGCCGAATTGTATCCGAGACGCTGAGCGTCCTCCCGCTTGATAGAGATGATTACGGAGTACACGTTTCCCTTATGAGCTTCGAACTTTTTGATCTCGTCGTCGAGATCAAGGTCAACGCCTCCTGAAGAAAACAGTCCGTGCGCTCTGCCGCGCTTATCCACTCTCGGACGTGTAGCCATATACCGGAGATACTGTTCGGTTCCAAGTAGCTCCGGTCTGCTCTCAAGAGCGTGCGATATAAATTCGGAAGCGGTGCCGACCGTCTTGTCTTTCGAGTAGAGACGATACTCCGAAGCATTTTTCAGTGACGGATTTTCTTTCAGAAGGCCCTCGATCATTTCGATCTGAGCCTCCGTCGCCGGCTTTGTTCGCTGATCATTCGACAGCTTTTCCACTCCTTCACGGGTGGCGATATAGTTCATATATCCTCCGAGGCCCTTGCCGGAACCGCTTTTGTAATACCTGCATTTGACGATGACTTTTGGCATTAAAACCCTCCTTTGTAATTAAGAATTCATTACATGGTATTGACATTCGACTTGGTTTGGTGTATAATATTATGTGGAAGGAGATGAAATACATGGCAACAACCAATCTTAACATCCGCGTTGATGAAGATCTGAAGAAGAACGCCGAGCAGCTATTTGCCGATCTCGGTTTGAATATGTCGTCAGCGATTACAATCTTTCTCAAATCCTCCGTCGACTACAACGGCATTCCGTTTGAGATAAAGAAGACGGGACGCGCGCAGTCGGTAAGCGACGAGGAGCTTCTCTCCGTCTCAAAAGCACTGATCGAAAAGAACAAGGAAGCGTATGAGGTCCTTGCGAAATGAAGCTGCTGACGAAAAGACAACTCATTCTTTTGCACGATCAGCTGATAGATGAGACCGGAGGCGCACACGGAATACGCGATGAGGGTCTTCTTGAGTCTGCGCTCTTTACTCCGTTGCAGACATTTGAAGGCGCGGAGCTGTTTCCATCTGTCGCTGAAAAAGCGGCGCGGCTCGGTTACGGACTGGTGAAGAACCACGCGTTTGTCGACGGGAATAAACGTATCGGCGCTCACGCAATGCTTGTCTTTCTTGCTGTCAACGGAATCAGAATCGAGTACACTCAGAAAGAACTGTCCGACATTATTCTTCAGGTTGCTTCAGGGGAAAAGGATTATACCGACCTTCTTCTCTGGCTGCGGTCACATACTGTTGATTAAGACATCGCCCGCGCGGTGTCTTTTTACTCGGTGTCAGATCGCAAGTCCACATTGCTTGTCTTACCGCCGATCACATTTTTGCGGTTGACCTTTTTGATCAGACCTGTCGATGCAAGTTCCGCCAGCGCACGGTCAACAGTTGACGCGCTGATATTGCATTCGGCGGAGATCGTCTTTCGCGCGGGATAGCACATCAGTTTTGTACCGGCGTGCCGCATCAGAGCGCAATAGACAACGATTGCCTTGCTGCTCAGCCCGTGTTCAAACAAATGATTCGGAACTTTGAAAAAGTTTTTCTCCATAGAACCTCCCTTTAATAAAGTGTATTGTCTGACGTTTTAAGACGTCTCTCTGCTTACCAGGCACACGATTTTACATTTCACAACCACCTCCAGTTCATGTTGCACACGTTTTTCGATCTGAGCCGATCAGAGAAACAAAGAGCGCCGCACGATCCGAACACTAAATAACTGAACCTGCAGAAGATCTGAATTATCTTCCTTCGATTTATTCTCTCAGTTATGTACTGCTCAGATTCGTACGGCGCGTTGAAGCATTTTTACTTCAGACAAACGAACCGTTTCGATTCGGATGTCATTCTACGCAGAGTGAACCTGAAAATATACATCGCGGAACCTAGGTTCCAGGCGACTTCTCACTCTAATTAAAACTCTCGATATTCAATTTTA
>JAGDBK010000110.1 GCA_017959065.1 Clostridia bacterium
AATGACATGAAAAAGGTATTGTCCCTGATTCTGGCTGCGCTTCTAATGCTCTCCTCTTCCCTGCTCTTCGCCTGCGGAGAAGGCAAAACCGAAACCGGTCCGGATACGAATGGGATCACGGAAGAAAACACCGGCACTGAAGCGGCAGATGATAATAAAGAGACGGAAGCCGGCACACCGGCTGCGCCAGCTGATGAAGAAACCAAGAAAGTCGACGTATCCGCCCCGGAATTCGAATACGTTTACAAGGCTCCGGCCGACGGATCTTTCAAGATCTGCGGAACGGATCTCTCCGAATACACCATTACGGCTTACTGTCCGAATGACAAGGACGCGTCGAGGAAACTCATGCGCTGCATAGGCGAGGACATACTGGCCGCGACAGGATTGGAGATCAAGGTAGACATAGCCGTAAACAAGGACTATCTCGAGACTCCCCAGACCGAACACGAAATCCTTTTCGGCGCCGATTATGTCAGAGAAGGCATGCCTGAGCGCGCAGAGATGGACAGCGACTACGGAGTCACCGAAGGCGGAACAGTATATGTCCGTTCTTTCAATAATACCAACTATGTTTATATGTTCAGGTTATTCCTGGAGGAATTTCTCGGGTACGAGAAGGATTCCGGGGTAAAGAGCAGCGGTTGTGACATTAGCGCATTTTCAAGAAAGCTCCCGGAATTCGATCTAGAGAAACTCGAATCGGCAGGATATGTGCTGGTCTGCGAAGACAATTTCGACGGCGACAGTCTGGATACGGATCTGTGGGACTACCGCGGACACGGCAAACGCGAAGGCGGGTACCTTATCCCCTCTCAGGTCAAAGTGGAAAACGGCGAGATGAAGATCGTCGCGCAGTATCTTGAAGGCGAAGAGTTCGGAGACGCGTGGTACACCGCGGCGATAGCACTTAAGAAGTGGTACAGCCACGGCTACTTTGAAACGAGAATGAAATCCAGTGTGTTCGCGGACGGCGGAGATTTCTCATCGGCATTCTGGATCCAGGGAACCGGTCCATATGACGCCGAAACGTCCAGAGGCGGCGCCGGACCCGGCGGTGCAGAACTGGACATAATGGAGAATTTCGGTATTCACAATGCTTCGTGCAACATCTGGATCGCCGGATATGACGGAAAAGACGGTATCACTGACGAAGGGTATCATCATAAAGACCTTAACAATGATTACACTGAAGAATTCCATACCTTCGCCCTGCTTTGGGATGAGGATTATTACCGCTTCTATTATGACGGCGTTCTGATTGCCTGCACGGACTTCGGATACGGCACCTCCTCTGCTGAAGAACAGGTGATCTTTTCCCTTTATCCCGATGAAAATATTGGTCAGCCTGAAGACACTGTACGTACCCTGACAGCGGACTATATCCGAATCTGGCAGATTCCCGAGGCTGACTGAGTACCGGCCCCGGCCTGATGCCGAAAAAGCTTGTAATTATTCATTATCGTATTATCCGGCGTTATTATTCCGGCATTTTATAAAGTATGCTTATCATCAATCACTAATAAACGATCTTCGATCGCTGAAAGCAGGAAACTGTCAATGGCAGACAAAAAGAAACTGGACCGGTGGGCGGACAAACTCCTCGACACGGGAAAAAGGAACAACCTGATAAACTTTAAAGACTCCAAGGCTACGACAGCGGAAGTACTCTACCCGAATTGCGAGACCGTATTTTCAAAGTGTTCTGTCGGTCACATCTTCGAGGTTTATGACCCCAAACTGTCCGATGACGATCCGGAAGACTATGCTGATAATACGAATGAATCAAACGCAGGGCCTGAAAGCAGACTGAGTAAAGAGGAATACAAATCATCCTGTGTTCCGCGACTCAGGAATGAAAAAAGCATAGTGGTCTATGCTCAGACCCCGAATCCGATAACCGCAGTAAAGAACATCGCTAAAAAAGCCAAGGAGATGCAGGACGAGACCGGTCTGAACGTCGCTTATCTGGCTTTCGGCTTTGTCAGATGGAACGAAAAAGAAGGATCGGATGTTTATTACAGAGCCCCTCTTCTTCTGGTGCACGTCAACATTCTGACCGGCTCGATCCTTGATCCGGTAAAGATCGAGATCAGCGACGATGACGTAGTTGTAAATCCGACGTTTGACTTCCTCCTCCAGGCCGAATACGGTCTGTCCCTTCCCGGGTATGAGGACGGAGAATCTCTGAACGAATACTATTCCAGTGTTTCCGATTCTGTTCAGAAGATGGGCTGGGAGATCATCGACGAGTGCAAGCTGGGCATCTTCTCCTTCCTGAAGATTAACATGTATGAAGACCTGAAGCAGAACGCCGAACAGATCCTGGAGAACAGCAATGTCCGGGTGCTGCTCGGCGAAAGCGTTCAGGTGACAGACTTATTCACTGACGCGGGAGC
>JAGDBK010000111.1 GCA_017959065.1 Clostridia bacterium
CAGCACCGGGATCGGGCGTTCGTTGCAGCACGGCTTTTCAAGATTGTAAGTCAGATTCTGAAAGATCAGCCGCTCGTACAGCGCCCGGAAGGACGCGGTCATCTCCGAAAGATAATTCGGCTAGCCAATGATCAGCCCATCCGACTCGCGGATCGCGTCGAGTACCGGAGTCAGAGAGTCTTTGCAAACGCAATGACCCTTGAATTTTTCTTTTTTGCAGCCGAAGCAGGAGATACAACCCGTGTATTTCTCCAGCCGGAACAGATCGAATCTTTCTACCGTCGCTCCCGCCGACTTCGCGCCCATTGACGCTTCAGCGATCAGCGTTTCCGTATAACATTTACGGATGGGATGAATCAACGATCGTGCATATTCTTGAAAACCGTCAGTACACCGGATGTGCCGTGAACTTTATGACGACTACCGTCAGTTACAAGGTTCACAAGACCATTTACAATCTGAAAGAAAAGCAGCAGATCATTCCGAATATGCAAGAGCCGATCATAACAGAGGAACAGTGGCTTCAGGTTCAGGAGATACGGAAAAACCGTATCCGCCCGACCGCCACCGGTCGTACAAGTCTGTTTGCGAGAAAAGTCTTCTGCGCAGACTGCGGATCAAAACTTCATTTCTGCGCCGCGAAAAGTCTCCGCCCCGATCAGGAGTTTTACAGGTGCGCAAACTACAAGGACGGGCGGGGCAAATGCAAGATCCATTATATCCGCAACGTCGTTCTGAAAAGATCGTGCTTGAGGCGATCAGCGATTTCGTCGATTTCGTCCGTTGTTACGAACCCGTATTCTTGTATATGCTGGCAAAGAAACACGATATTCTTCATCAAATGGAATACCAAAAGCTCAAGCAGTTCATCGAATACGGCGAAAAGCGTATCAAAGATCTCGACAAACTGATCTCCGGCGTATATTCCGATTACAAGCTCGGCGAGATAGACGAAGCCCGTTACCGCCGGCTGATGAGGGAATACGAAACGGAACAGCGCGACCTTGAGCCGCAGGTGGAAAAGAGCAAGTCTGATCTTGAGACTTTCGATCAAAAGGCGATCGATCTGCGTCTACTCCTGAAGACCGTTCGTGAGCAGACGGATGTAAAAGAACTGACACCCGTGCTTGTGAATTCTCTGATCGAGCGCATTGAAGTCCACAACAACGACAAATACGACGGTCACTGTCACGTCAAAGTAGATATCTATTTCACCGTGGTCGGAATGATGAACGTTCCAGACGAGAAAGAGATACAGGCGATGATGGAAGAAATGACAAACAACCCGAAAACGCTGAAACTCGTATCATAAACGCAAAAAGAAGAACGGTGTAACCCCGTTCAAACGGGATTACACCGATTCTTCTAAAAAAACTTCCTTATGACGGTCGGGCAAATGACCCTCCCGTTTTTTTCAGAATTCGTTTACCGGATCCTGCCATTCGCCGACTTCCAGTTTCTTGTCCGATTTCGGGGCTGCCCAGCGGATGGCATTTTTGATGATCTTTATGACATTTTCGTTGTAATAGCTTCTGGCGGTCTCATGACCCGGGTGAAAATAGAAAATCTTGCCGAGCCTTCTCCTGAACGTTATTCCGCCGCGGAAGACGTTTCCTCCTCTGAACCATGTCAGGAACACTATCTCGTCAGGCGCGGGGATGTCGAAATACTCGCCGTACATCTCCTCTTCCTCGAGTTCGAAATACGGAGGGATCCCTTCCGCTATCGGATGATCGGGCGATACTGTCCATATGAAGGCGTTCTCACCGGCTTTTTCCCGCCACGTGAGATCGCATGACGTACCCATCAGCCTGCAGAAGGGAAGACTTCTGTGGGATGAATGAAGAGGAATGAATCCCATTCCCTTGTAGATCCTGTCGCAAATCCGGTCGACGGTCTTCGGATGGACCTCATGATTGTGAAGATGTCCCCACCATACCAGTACGTCGGTGCTGTTGAGCAGTTCGTCCGGGATCCCGTCGTCCTCGTCCGGTTCCTGACATGCCGTGGTTATCACGAAATCCCGGTCGGCAAGCTTTTCCTTGAGGATAGTATGAATGCCGCCCGGATATACTTCTCCGGCCCTTCCGCTTCTCTGATCCTTGCCGTATTCGTTCCAGATGGTGACCCTTATCATTTTTTACCTCCGGTTATCAGAAATCAAAACTGCTGATCCAAAATGACATCTCTGCGCGAATCTACCGGTTCCCGGATAATCATTCTCATTATTTTTCCGCTCCGAGATCCATGACGAGTCTGCAAAGATCTTCAGTGGAGTTCGGACGCCTGAGATATTCGATGCTTCTCTTCATCGCTTCGATCCTTTCGGGATTGGAGAAGAGCTGGAAGATGACTTCGTCAATCGGCATGGTCTTGGATACCGCCATGGCAGCTCCGTTGTTTATGAGAAATTCCCGGTTGCGCTCTTCCTGTCCCGGTATGGGATTGACTATAATCATCGGCAGCCTTTCGGCAAGAGCCTCTGAGGTCGTCAGGCCGCCGGGCTTTGTGACTATGCAGTCAGAGGCTTCCATCATCCTGTTTATCTCATTCACGAAGCCGTATACATGCGTCGGTTTTTTCAGCTTCAGGCTCTCAATCTTCTTTTTAGCTTCTTTGTTGTTCCCGCATACCACGAGCATCTGAAAATCGGAGGGGATCGCGTCGAGCTTCTTTACGACCCTGTCAAGCCTTCCGTAACCCATGCTTCCCCCCATTATGAGCAGGGTTCGCTTGTCCTCGTCGATGCCGAGATCTTTCCGTGCTTCCAGCTGCGGCCCTGGATTTTCGAACATTTTCCTTATCGGGATCCCTATCGGAACAAGCTGATCCTTCGAGTATCCCTTTCTGATGCCCTGCATTGTCAGTAGGCTGTTCGGTATGACCACCCTGTCTGTCGAGACAGTCTCCTCCCAATACGGGTGGAAGACGAAATCCGTCAGGATGCCGACGGTCTTCGCACGGATCTTTTCATTCTTCTTGAGCACGTCTACCAGCATTAACGCAAATACGTGCGTGCAGATGATAACATCAGGGTCATAATTCGAGATGTATTTGTAGAGCTTGGATGAGAGCGCCTTGTTCGTGAGCGCCATGGGAGACAGCTTAGCGGACTTCTGCCTTTTTTCAATCGCCCCGTAGGCTTTTGAGTAGATCTTTCTTGTATGGCTGGAGAAAAAGAGATAACCGTGATCTACGGTATACTGAAGGGCTTTGTTTATGTAACCGTACGCATCGAGGATGTCACAGGTCATTCCTTTGGCGACAAGCTCGTCTTTGATAGCCTTGGCGGTTGAATTATGTCCTTCGCCAGTTGTTATTGACAATATCAGGACCTTCATTGATAAACACCTCCGCAGTATTACGAAAAACCATGGAAGGTCAGCACGAGCAGCCGGCAGGCCTTTCATACTGTAAGTGATTATATATCTTTCAGGCATCAAAGTCAACCTGAAATGGGGGACCGCGAATCGTGTCCCCGCGTTCAGACCGCGACGCTGAGTCACGGCGGACCGCATTGATTATTGTTGGTTTACAAAGAGGTTTCTTTCTGTTATAATTAATATGCCTTGTTATATATTTTTGCGGCATCTGAGATTCAGCAGCCGTATTCCGCCCCCTGAAGACTGAAAGGAAAACAGTATGGATGATCTTAACGAAAAAGAGGAAGAGGTTCGGCCCGAAGGCGAAAAACTGAACTACAGAAGCGCTGTATCGGTTTCCGTTCTTCTTGTGGTTTCGCTGGTCTGTTCATCGCTTTTCAGCGGGGTCGTTTCGGCAGTGACTATCGTCATTTCCGTTGCATGCGGCGCTTTTCTGACGACGGTCTTCCCGTATTTCATCGTTCCGATTCCGGTCGCGGTTTCTTTCGGACTGGTTGCGCTTTTAACTTCTCCGCTGGCAGCGGCGATGTCGGTGATCGTACCCGCGATCCTGTCGGTCCTGATCGGCCTTTGCGCAAGATTCCGCAGAAACCTGCAGACGACGGTGGCTTCAGGCACGGCTTTCATTATTGCATGCGTTGCGGGGGCGGTGCTTGTTACGGTATATGTTCAGGAAGGCGGTATTTCCCTGGACAGTCTGATGAGTTTTGCCAAACAGGGATACGATAATATGACGAACGCGTTTACCGACGCGCTGACAGTCTCAGACGGGACCCAGGAGATCACTCTGGTCGATTCGAAACAGATCGCCCAGTTCTCCAGAAGCGCGATAGCCATGATGCCGGGACTGACTGTTCTGGTCGCCTCCGCTTTCATTTATGTTTCGACGAGGGTCCACCGGTTTTTCCTGAGAGTTTTCGGGTTTAACGATAAGGTATCCGAAGACTATCTCAGATTTGATATGGGCATCGTTTCCGCGTTCGTGTATCTGGCTGTACTGTTGCTGTCTTTCATTTTCTACCTGATCCCGTCCGCGGAGATCGCTTATTTCTCTGTTGAGAACATCAAGCTGATCCTTCTGCTGTATTTCTTCATAACAGGATGCTCCGCAATCAGACGTTTTTTCTCGTCAAAGAGACCGGGGTTCGGCATACTGGGATGTATGACGATGATGATGCTCGGGTTCTTCGCGTTTTCGGTGATTATTTATCTTATCTATCCTTTGGTGACTATGATCTCCGTTATAGGCGCTCTTTCGGTGGTAAAGAGAAAGGGACCGTGGGCGGATAAGGAAAGCGGGAAATGACCGGCCTTTCGCGTTATCCGGCCTGTGGAAAACTTCCATTTGATTTTTGATTTATTTGAGAGGCTTTTATTGCATTATGAAAAATCCGAAAATCAGGGTTAGCAGGAATTACAGATATTTCATAATCTCTTCGCTGTTGGCGCTCGCCGGATTTCTCGGTATTTTCGTATCGGCGATCTCCGGCAGTCCGCATGTCGTTCCGATAAGCGCCGGGGTGATCGTTGCGTACGTCATAGCTCTGATAGTACTCACGGCGGCCGCCGCGCGGTCGACGGCGGGCAAGGTATCCGACCAGAAACTGAGTCCTGTGCTCGGACAGCTTATGGTCGATGTGGTCCTCAAGCTCCACATGCCAGTGCTCATCTGCGATCTGACCGGAAAGATAATCTGGTACAACCGCTCTCTGGGAACGCTTGCGGGGTCAAGAGGCGCTCTGTACGGCATTACCCTGAACAAGGTCTGCGGTCTGTCCCCCGAGGAAGTCTCCTCCGAGGGCGTCGTCAACAACGTCTCACTGGGCGACCGGGTCTTTTCGGCCACGTCATATGAGATCAAGGCGGCGGACAAGAACTATGTCCTTATGGTATTCGACGACAGCACCGAACTGACGAGACTGGAAAGAAAGTGCTTCGAAGAAGATACCATCATAATGTACATCATCATAGACAATCTGGACGAGATGCTCGAATACGTTCAGGAGATCTACAGGACCGCATCCACGGAGATCGTGGAGATCCTGAAAGGCTGGGCAGCGTCATCGGGCGCGATGCTGAAGGAGTATGAAAGGGACAAGTTCATCCTTGTCACGGACAGGAAGAACCTGGAGCAGGAAGTAAACGAAAAATTCTCGATCCTTGATGAGATAAGGAACGTCAAAGTCGGAGACGGCAGCCTTCCGGTCACTGTTTCCATAGGCGTGTCCAATATTGAAGGGTCGCTTGCCGAAAAGGCCAAAGCTGCTCAGGCGGCGCTGGACATGGCGCTGCAGAGAGGCGGCGATCAGGCGGTACTGAAGTCCGTGGACGGGATCGAGTTCTTCGGCGGACGCACTAAGACAGTCCAGAAGCGTACCAAAGTCAAAGCCAGAGTGATAGCGAACGAGCTCGTCACGAATATGACGGAAGCGGACAATGTTCTCGTTATGGGACACAAATACGCTGATTTCGATTCAATAGGCGCATGCGTCGGTATCGCGCGTCTGGCGGATTTCTGCAATGTCCCCGTCAATATCGTGGTAGACACCTCCGACGAGAACGTGGCCGCGTGCAGAAGCAGATTCTCTTCACTGGCAAAATATGACGGAAGATTCGTGGACTCCAGAGAGGGTCTTGATCTCGTAAAGACGGGCACGCTGCTCGTAATTGTGGATGTGAACAATCTTGCGCATATAGAGTGTCCGCAACTCGAGGAGAATATTGACAAGGTCGCTATCATCGACCACCACAGAAAGACCGCGGAATTCAAGACCGAGCCGATCATCTCATATATAGAACCGTCCGCATCATCAACGTGCGAGCTTATAAGCGAGATGCTCGAGCAGACGCTTTCCGCGGGAGATCTTTCCAAGGAAGAGGCAAATATGCTTTTGACCGGCATACTGCTCGATACCAAGCAGTTCTCCAGAAATACAGGGACCAGAACGTTCAGCGCGGCGCAGTATCTGCGTGAGGAAGGAGCCTCCCCGTCAGACGCGCAGGATCTGTTCAAGACCAGTCTGGACGACTTTGTCAGAGAAGCAAAGTTCGAGAACGATGTTGTGATCTACAGAAAAGTCATAGCCATATCCAGAAGCGACAGCGAAGGAGCCCCCCAGGACCGTGTCGCCGCGGCGAAAGCAGCGGACAAGCTTCTTGGCATCTCCGGAATAATGGCGAGCTTCGCACTGGTCAAGATCGACAATTCGGTCCATGTTTCAGCCAGGAGCACAGGAAAGATAAACGTCCAGCTGATCCTGGAGGAGCTTAAGGGCGGAGGACATTTCGACTCCGCCGGGGCACAGGTCGAGGACAGTTCCGTTCTCGAGGTCCTGTCCATGCTTAAGGATTCGATAGACCATTATCTGGACAGCAACATGTAGTTCTGAAAATTACAGTGAATTCGTGAGGTGATAGAAATGAAAGTAATTCTTTTGTGCGATGTCAAAGGGCAGGGAAAGAAGGACGATATCATAAACGTTTCCGACGGTTACGCGAGGAATTTCCTTTTCCCGCAGAAAAAAGCAGTGGAGGCGACCCCCGCCGCCCTTAACGTCATCCGCGGCAGGGAAGAGTCAAAAAAGCACAGAGAAGAAGTCGAGCTCGCAGAGGCAGTCGAAACGGCGGAAAAGCTGCAGGGCATCGTTCTCGTGTTCAAGAAACAGGCAGGGGCCGACGGTAAGCTGTACGGCTCCGTCACTACCAAGGAGATCTCGGAAGAGCTGGAAAAGCAGTTCGGCATTACAGTCGACAAGAGAAAGATTCAGTCGGAGTTCCTCAAGACCTACGGCAAATACGAACTTGAGATAAAGCTGCATTCCAAGGTCACAGGAAAGCTGAACGTAGTTATTTCAGATTGAATTCCGCGGGCGCTTTCCGGGTTTCCGGAAGGCTATGCTTGCAGAGAGGATCATGATTACAGATGAGTGGCGAAGAGTTTTCCAGAAAACTGCCTTACTCGCTTGAAGCCGAGCAGTCGGTGCTCGGGTCGATACTGATAAATCCGGAGTGTATTTCGGATCTTTCCGGGATCATGACAAGCGAGGATTTCTATCTTGCCGAACACCGCGAGATCTATTCTTCCATGCAGGAGATGTTCCTGAAAAACAGGGAGATAGACATTGTGACGCTGATAGACACCCTTGTGAGCCGCGGTGTTTATGATAAATCCGAGAGCCAGAATTATGTGCGCGTCATCGCGGAGATAGTTCCAAGTGCGGCCAATGTCAGGGACTATGCTAAGATAGTCGCGGACAAGGCTGCCCTGAGAAGGCTCATAGAAGCCTGCGGGGACATCAGCGACACGGCATTTTCGGAACAGGGCGATGTGGAGCATATCATAGACAGCGCGGAGCAAAAGATCTTTTCGATCGCTCAGGGACGTGAGAACAGGAATTTCGTCCATATCAAGGATGCGCTTCAGATAGAGTACAGTTTCCTTCACACCCTGATAAATGACAAGGAGGCCGCCATAGGCATGCCGACCGGATTCACCGGACTTGACAGGGTGCTGGTCGGTATGGGGAAGGGCGATCTTGTCCTCGTCGGGGCGAGACCCGGCATGGGAAAAACTTCTTTCGCGATGAACATAGCCGCGAACGTGGCAAAACATACCCACCGGGCTGTTTGCGTGTTCTCGCTTGAGATGTCTGTCCAGCAGCTCATATCCAGGATGCTCTCCAGCGAGGCGATGGTCGACAGTTATGCAATCAGGACGGGAAATCTTAATGATGACGACTGGGAAAAACTTGCTCACGCTTCAGCCGAACTGTCCGAGTGCGACATATATATCGACGATACAACCGGTCAGACGATTACGGCCATGAAGGCCAAACTGCGCAGGATCCAGAATCTGGGACTCGTGGTCATCGACTATCTTCAGCTGATGCAGTCCGACCGCAGGATCGACAACAGGGTCCAGGAGGTCGCGGAGATATCGAGGAACCTCAAGATCATGGCAAAGGAACTGGGCGTCCCGGTAGTGACATGCGCGCAGCTTTCCAGAGGACCAGAGTCCAGGACCGATAAAAGGCCGATGCTTTCTGATCTTCGTGATTCAGGAGCCATTGAGCAGGATGCGGACATGGTGCTCTTCCTGTACAGAGACGAGTACTACGCAAAGGAAGGCGCTGCCAATACCGCCGAGGTCATTATCGCGAAAAACAGGCACGGTTCGACCGGAAAGGTCGAAATGGGCTGGCTGAGCCAGTATACCAAATTCATTACTGTGGATGAAAAGCATGACTGACAACGTTTTCGGATCCGTGCTGAGAGCTTTTGAGAAGTACGACATGGGCAAAGGCATAAGCGGGATCCTCTGCGCATTTTCTGGCGGCGCAGATTCATCCGTGCTTCTGTCCATTCTCACCGAGATCTGCAGGCAGAAAGGTCTCGGTCTAAGGGCGGTCCATGTGAACCACGGGATAAGAGGCGAGGAGGCGGACCGAGACGAGAGGTTCTGCCTTGATTTCTGCTTCAGAAGAAACATACCGATCACTGTCTGCAGGGTCGACGTTCCCTCATCCGCAGAGAATAACGGCATCGGGATCGAGGAGGCCGCGCGAAGGCTCCGGTATTCGGAGTTCGAGAGGATTCGCAAAAAGGATGAGGCCGTGGCCACGGCCCACAATTCTACGGACAACGCGGAGACGGTGATCTTCAACCTGATCAGGGGGAGCGGAAGCCGAGGGCTTTCCGGAATTCCGCCGGTCAGAGGATGTTATATCAGGCCGCTCATCCTTTCCGACCGGGAATCGGTCAGATCTTATGCCGCAAGCAACGGCATAGAATATGTACAGGACAGTACGAATCTCGACACTTCTTATACCAGAAACTACATAAGGGCGGAGATAATCCCGAGAATGAAAAAGATCAATCCTTCGCTTGAAAGTTCGGTATTGGACTGTTCGGAAATACTGAGGGAGGAAGACGGGTTCATTTCCGGA
>JAGDBK010000112.1 GCA_017959065.1 Clostridia bacterium
ACATGATCACCGGTGCTGCTCAGATGGACGGTGCTATCCTTGTTGTTGCTGCTTCCGACGGTCCCCTTCAGCAGACCCGTGAGCACGTTCTTCTTGCCCGTCAGGTCGGCGTTCCCGCAATGTTCGTTTACATGAACAAGTGCGACCTTGTTGATGACGAGGAGCTCCTTGAGCTTGTCGAGATGGAGATCCGTGACCTGCTCAGCGAGTACGATTTCGACGGCGACAACGTGCCGATAATCCGCGGCTCTGCCCGTGACGCTCTTGAGTCCACATCCACCGACCCTAATGATCCGGTTTACAAGTCGATATTCGAGCTTATGGACACTGTTGACGAATACATTCCCACTCCCGAGAGAAATGACGCACTTCCGTTCCTTATGCCTGTTGAGGACGTGTTCTCCATCACAGGACGCGGAACCGTTGCTACGGGCCGTGTTGAGCGTGGCGTTGTTAAGATGAGCGACGAAGTCGAAATCATCGGTCTCACCGAAGAGAGAAGAAAGACTGTCGTTACCGGTATCGAAATGTTCCGTAAACTTCTTGATTCCGCAGAAGCAGGCGATAACATCGGTGTGCTTCTCCGCGGTATCCAGAAAAACGAAGTTGAGCGCGGACAGGTTCTCTGCAAGCCCGGTACGATTCATCCCCATACCAATTTCGTAGGCCAGGTCTACGTCCTTACCGAAAAAGAAGGCGGCCGTCAGAAACCGTTCTTCTCCGGCTATCGTCCCCAGTTCTATTTCAGAACCACTGACGTTACCGGCACCATCAAGCTTCCCGAGGACGTTGAGATGTGCCGCCCTGGCGACAACGTTGACATGAACGTTGAGCTCATCACCCCCATCGCTATCGAAAAAGGACTCCGCTTCGCTATTCGTGAAGGCGGCAGAACCGTCGGTTCCGGTGTCGTAATCGATATCAAGGAATAATCGGATTACGCTGAAAAAAACAGAAGATGTTTTACGGCGGCAGCCTGTACGGGCTGCCGCCGCTTTTGTGATGCCGGCCGGAATATGCAGACAGCGGCCATTCATCCGGACAGATAAGGATACCTTCTGCTGACGGCTTCGGGTACGGACGTCCTTCTTCGGGCCTCTCGCGGATCTGCGTTCAAGCAGCAGGATCCGATCGGCTCCGAAGTCTGTCCGGCTCCGTCACAAATGTCTGAAAGGCTTTAGAATCAGAGGCTTTACAACGGTTTGAGCAGCCTTTTGAAACAGTTTACAAAAGAACGCGTAAAAATACTGTATCTGCAGCGATCATTAATGACTGTTTCAGTTGAAATCAATGAGATAATATGGTAAAATTATAGGAGAAAAACAGTTTCAGGAGCTGTATATGGGGGAAGCCAGGGTTGTCCTTTCATTTGCAAGGGATGAAAAGTACTGCCGGCACAGTGAAGGCGATTTCATTCGCATGAGAGACGGCGGAATCTTGTTGATCTATACGAGGTTCAAGGGAAAAAAAGCAGGTGACTCCGCCCCGGCGGATCTGGTCAAGAGGGTGTCGTATGACGACGGAGAAACCTGGAGCGATCCCGAGGAGGTCGTTACCGCGACTTCGTACGGCGTGCAGAACGTTATGAGCGTATCCCTTATCCGTTTGAAGGACGGAGACATCGGGATGATATTCATCTCGCTCAACGTTCCTGGCTATCTGAATCAGATCCATTTCATGCGTTCTTCCGACGAGGGAAAAACTTTCAGACATATATCGTTATGCACTCCGCGGGAGTTTACCGGAAGGTTCGGGGTCAATAACGCAAGACTGGTCAGACTCAGTTCCGGCAGGATCGTTTTTCCGCTGTCTATTCACCCGGGGGAAGCAAAATCAAAATGTACCGACTCCAACGGACGAAGGGATGCCGGATATTTCTCCATGTCCGATGAACTTGGATATATCGTTTGGAGCAGATCGCCGCACCTTGAAGGCAGGAGGACAAGCAGACAGACTCTAGGAGCATTCATGTATTCCGATGACGAAGGGTATACGTGGCAGAGGTCCAGCGACATTGTCTGTCCGCCGTTTACCTCGACGATAAAAGGGCTTCAGGAAGGCGAACTCATAGAGATAAGGCCGGGAGTCCTGAAATGCTTCTGGAGGACCGACAGGATGAACCAGTACGAGGCTGTGTCGTTTGACGGGGCGGATCACTGGACGACTCCTCAGATGTCCTGCTTCACGGCGCCCTGGTCGCCGATCACCATTGAACGGAACCCGTTCAGCGGGAAGATATATGCGATATGGAATCCTGTTCCTCAGTACAACGGAAAGGATCAGATCAGCGGCCTGAAGGACAGAACTCCGTTTGCAATAGCTCAGACGAATGATGACGTGAGTTCTTTCGGGGACATCCATCTTATCGAAGATGATCCTGATCACGCATATTCGTACGCGGCGACACTGTTCTTGAGCGAGACCGAGCTTCTTCTTTCGTATACCGCCGGAGGAACAGAGGACAGACACGGTCATTCCAGAATGAATATCTCAAAGATAAAAATTCCTGAGTATAATACGGAGGTAGTGTGATGATCGAATTCAAAACCAAACTTGAGCCGTTCGCAAGAGGCTTTATCAATTGTGAAAGCGATTATTTTGGAAAAAAGTGCGCTGCGGGCTGGGTCCAGCAGGCTAAAGAGGGAAATATCAAAATAAATATGAGGACCGGTCTCTGCACCATCGACAACGACTCAGTCCTTTTCAACTACACGGGTCTGTGGTGCTTCGATGAACTGAAAGACGAGTTCAAGGACCACCCTGAAGACAAGGAAGATCTTGATATCATCGCTAAAGAGATCGAGCCGTGGACACAGAAGCACAACCTCAGCAGGTACCTGAACGACCTCGAAAGCAGGAATTACTGTGAGGGCCATATCACCGGCGGGTACTGGGAAGGACACGCGGTCCCGGATTTCGTTGACGTCTGCAGATACGGGACAGATTACCTCAGGGAAAAGATCGAGGCGAACCGCGCTCTCAATCCGGGGAAAGACGATTTCTATGACAGCTGCATCCTTTCCATGGATGTATTCGATATTCTTGGAGAACGGTACAGAAATCTCGCAAAAGAGTATCTGAAGAATCGCACCGATCCGGAAGAGGTGGAAAAGCTCAATACCATAATCAGGACGTTCGATCACGCTCCCCAGAGACCGTGCAGGGATTTTGCCGAGGCTGTAATAGTTCTGGTGATGGTCCTCTGCGTGGACGGAAACGATTCTCCCGGGTACTTTGACCAGTATATGTATGATTTCTGGAAAGTAACCGACAGCGATATCCGCAGAAAATATCTCGACGCGATCTGGGAATACTTCCACGAGACCAGGATCTGGAACCTTACTATAGCAGGCTCCGACGAAAACTGGAACGATATGTCCAACGATCTGACTTACGCTATCCTCGATATCGTGACCGAAAAGAAGTACCAGACTCCTAACCTTACGGCGAGACTCCACAGGAATTCCCCGAAGAAACTGATAGAGGCTATATACAGATCGCTCGCCACGGGATGCGGGCTTCCCGGCATCTACAATGACGAGGCGGTGTGCGTCGCTCTTGAGAGACTGGGCATTCCTCCGGTGGATTCCCACAGGTACGTTATGAACGGATGCAACCAGATCGATATCCAGGGCAAGAGCCACATGGGTCTTGAAGACGGAGAGGTCATCATGGCCAAGGCCGTTGAGTTCACTCTCTTCAACGGCGAATCCGGAAAGACAGGGAACAAGCTCGGTCTTGAGACCGGCGATCCCACGACGTTTGAGTCATTTGACGAATTCTACGACGCGTTCACCAAGCAGATGGATTACATGATCAACGTCATCGTGGGAATATGCAACGCGGCGCAGAAGGAACAGGCAGACAATATCCCCGGGCCCCTGAGGTCAGTACTTATAGAGGGCTGCCTTGAAAAGGGTCTTGAGTATAAAAACCGCGGTCCGATATACGGACACGGTCAGATCCTGATCCAGGCATTTGCCGAGACCGTGGATTCGCTTGCGAACATCAAGAAGTATGTATACGATGACAAGCGTTATACCATGGCGGAAGTCGTCGACGCAATGCACAAGGATTATGTCGGCTATGACGAGATGTATCATACATTCAAGAACAGCGAGATGAAATTCGGAAACGATATCGAATATGTCGATTCTATCGCCAGAGATGTCATGGATCACTTCAACTCCGAGCTTCTCAAAAAGCCGACATACAGAGGCGGTTTCTATTCATCGGGGTGTTCGCCTTTCGTCAATGCGCCTGGCGCCGGCAGAAAACTCGGAACTCTTCCGAATGGCCTGAAGACCGACGAATGCCTTATCGCGGACTCGATCGGGGCTACCCCGGGATGCGATACTCACGGTCCTACGGCTCTGCTGAATTCGTGTCTCAGCTTCGACCAGACTCTTCCGGGAAGCGGTTTCATCCTCAACCTGAAGTTCGACAGGGCAATATTCAATTCCAGCGAGGGCGAGGAGGTCTTCGAATCTCTTCTCAAATCCTATTTCGACAGAAAAGGTCAGATGGTCACAGCCACTGTGGTTTCCAGAGAGGAGCTTCTTGACGCGCAGATCCATCCGGAGGATCACAGGGATCTTATCGTCAGAGTCGGCGGATACTGTGATTACTTCGTCAATATCAGTAAATCCCTTCAGGAGAACGTGATCGCCCGCACGTCGCATTGCGGAGCCTGATCATCCATTATACTGTCATATGAATCTCACATACTTCAATATCCAGCGTTTCTGTATACATGACGGCCCCGGTATCAGGACTACGGTCTTTCTGAAAGGGTGTCCCCTGAACTGTCTCTGGTGTCATAACCCGGAGTCCAAAAGCAGAAAGACCGAGATGATATACTATACCTCAAAGTGTACCGGATGCGGAAGATGTATCGGGTTCTGCGACGCAAGGAGCATTGTAGACGGGCACATAGTATATGACCGCTCCAAATGCACTGCCTGCGGGAAATGCGCCGGAAGGTGCTTTGCTTCAGCCGTCAGGGTCTGCGGAAAGACTGAGGATACATCGGATATCCTGGCTGAGGTCAAGAAAGATGTCCCGTTCTATAAGACGTCCGGCGGAGGAATGACCGTATCCGGCGGAGAACCGTCTATGCAGGCCGACGGAGTTCTTGAACTCATCAGGGCAGCAAAAGAAAGCGGGATCAGCAGCGCGATGGAGACCTGCGGATTCGGATCCCCGGACTTTTTCAGGGAAGCGGCCGCGCTCGGAACGCTTTTCCTTTATGATATCAAGGGCGTCGACCGCGAAAAGCACAAGGTCAATACAGGGGTGTATCCGGACAGGATACACGAGAATCTGGACATGCTCATTTCGGCCGGCGCGGAGATCATCATAAGGATGCCGCTTATCCCCGGGAAGAACGACTCTGAGAGCGATCTCAGTCTTCTTTCTGATTTTCTCGCCGCGAGGAAGGACCTCATAAGGTATGCTGAGATAATGCCGTATCATGAACTGGGAAGAGACAAGAACGCGGCTGTCGGCAGGGAAGTTTACGATCCCATCCTGCCCGGCAAGCAGTTTTCGCATTCTTGGAAGGATTCCCTGACCGGTTCCGGAGTGGAGATCCGCATCTCCGGAGAGTAAACCAGCATTCAGCGTCTTTCAAGGCATACAGGATCTATAAGGCAAAGAGGCCCCGCCGGAACCAAAAAACCGGCGGGGCCTGAAAAATGAAATCGGTTTGATATTCAGGCCAAGGGCACATACGGCCCTCAGCCGGTCTGGAGGACTATTTATGATAAAAAGACTGGCCGGATGCGTCAGAGAATTCAAGCGTCCGACTGTACTGACATTTTTGTTTATCGTGGGCGAGGTGATCATCGAGTGCTTTATCCCGTTCATAACCGCGGATCTCGTTAACAGGATAAAAGCGGGGGCTACGGTAAACGAGATACTGGCGACGGGGGCTCTTCTCATCGCGCTTGCTGTTTCTTCGCTGTGCTGCGGAGGGATTGCCGGTGTCACATGCGCCCGTGCGTCTGCTGGATTCGCGAAAAACGTCAGATCGGATGTTTTCGACAGCATCCAGAACTATTCGTTCGAGAACATCGACAGGTTTTCGTCCGCGTCTCTGGTAACAAGACTTACTACGGACGTGACCAATGTTCAGATGGCTTATATGATGCTGATAAGGATAGCGGTGAGATCTCCTCTGATGTTCGTGTTCGCGATCGTCATGGCCACCATAATGGGCGGGGCCCTGGCAACCACGTTTGTCATCATAGTTCCGCTGCTGGCCTTCGGACTCTTTATGGTCAGCAGGAAAGCTATGCCGGCGTTCAGAAGCGTCTTCAGAAAGTACGATAAGCTCAACGAATCCATTGAAGAGAACGTCAGGGGCATCAGGGTCGTAAAAGGCTTTGCAAGGGAAGACCTTGAGAAAAAGAAATTCGAGCGTGCGGCTGACGACATCTGCAAAGATTTCACGAAGGCGGAACGCATAGTCGCTCTCAACTCTCCCCTGATGCAGATATGTCTGTATTTCAACATGGTGTTCGTTCTTACCGTGGGATCCAAACTCACCATAACGTCCATGGGACAGGTCCTCGACGTCGGACAGATCTCCGCGATGCTCACTTACGCCATGCAGATACTCATGTCGCTCATGATGCTTTCGATGGTTTATGTGATCCTGACGATCTCGGCGGAATCAATGAAGAGGATATACGAAGTACTTGTTGAAAGGCCGGAGATTACTTCACCGAAGGATCCGGTTATGACGGTCAGCGATGGTTCCATAGTGTTTGAAAACGTCAATTTCAAGTATTCGAGCAAGGCTGACAGATTTGCTCTTTCCGGTGTCAATCTTAAAATTGATTCGGGAATGACCGTGGGAATAATCGGCGGGACAGGTTCGAGCAAGTCGACTCTGGTCCAGCTGATACCGAGACTCTACGATACGGATTCGGGAAGAGTCCTGGTAGGGGGAAGAGACGTCAGAGAGTACGATCTTGACGTCCTCCGCGGCGAGGTCGCCATGGTGCTCCAGAAGAATCTCCTGTTTTCCGGAACTATCAGGGAGAATCTCTGCTGGGGCAAGGCTGACGCGACCGACAGCGAGATAGAGGAAGTCTGCCGTCTGGCTCAGGCGCATGATTTCATCATGTCATTCCCAGACGGATACGATACGAAGATAGAGCAGGGAGGCACGAACGTCTCCGGCGGGCAGAAACAGAGGATCTGCATTGCAAGGGCCCTTTTGAGACATCCTAAAGTACTTATTTTGGATGACTCCACAAGTGCCGTCGATACGAAGACAGACAGGCTTATCCGGGCAGGGATGGAAAAGTTCATGCCCGAGACAACCAAGATAATCATTGCCCAGAGGGTCGCATCCGTCGAACATGCGGACATGATAATCATCATGGAAGGCGGCAGGATAGCCGAGTGCGGCACTCACGACGAGCTGATGAGAGATTCCGACACATACAGGGAGATCTATTATCAGCAGACGAAGGGAGGTGCCGTCAATGAGTAAGGCTTCTTCCGCTAAAGCAGGATCCGGCGGTGACGTCAGGAAGATCGACGGACGTCTTCTGCTCAGAGTCCTGAAACTTCTCTTCAAAAGCTTTCCGAAGCTCATTCCGGTAGTCATCATCTGCATCCTTTTCGCTTCGGCCACGGCTACTGTCCCCGCTGTGTTCCAGCAGAAGATCATCGCGGACATCCAGGTGTGGTTCGAGTCCGGGGACTGGGCCTCCGCCTCGAAGGTGATCCTGCCGAAGGTATTCATACTCGCCGGACTGTATG
The DNA here is from genome assembly GCA_017959065.1 of Clostridia bacterium. Classification (GTDB taxonomy): domain Bacteria; phylum Bacillota; class Clostridia; order Oscillospirales; family CAG-272; genus RGIG2161. The sequence goes on from JAGDBK010000112.1 coordinate 7,777, forward strand.
TCCTGTCACTGTCGGCAGTCACGCTTCAGACGCAGCTCATGGCATACATTACCCAGGGATTTCTCAATAAAATGAGATGCGCGATGTTCAAGGGCATGCAGAATCTCCCGATAAGGTATTTCGACACAAACAAGCACGGCGATATAATGAGCCACTACACGAATGACATCGACACGCTGAGACAGCTCGTGTCGCAGGCATTCCCGGCTCTTCTCCAGTCGTCTGTCATCGTGGTCTGCGTTTTATCCATTATGCTTTACTACAGCGTATGGATGACGCTGGTCGTGCTCGTCGGCGTCGTATTCATGGCGTTTGTCTCTAAAAAGGTGGGCGGAGGTTCGGCAAAGTATTTCGTCCGTCAGCAGAAGTCCATCGGAAAAGAAGAGGGCTTCGCTCAGGAGATGATGAACGGGCAGAAGGTCATCAAGGTCTTCTCCCATGAAAACGATTGCAGAAAAGCATTCGCGGAGATCAATGACGAACTTTATGAGGACAGCTACAGGGCCCACGCATACGCTAACATTCTGGGCCCGATAATACAGAACATAGGAAATGTGCTTTATGTCGTGATCGCGACCGTTGGCGGTATCCTTCTGGTCAGCAGAGTCCCGAACATAGGCATATCGTCTCTGTTCACAGGTATCGGGGTGCTCACTATCGACGTGACCATTCCTTTCCTGAACATGACAAAGCAGTTCACCGGAAACGTCAACCAGCTGTCCCAGCAGATCAATTCCATAGTCATGGGAATGGCGGGAGCGCAGAGGATCTTCGATCTCATGGACGCCGAGCCTGAGACGGACGAGGGGTACGTGACGCTTGTGAACGCCGAAGTCGCTCCTGACGGATCGGTCAGGGAGACGGATGCACACACGGGAAAGTGGGCATGGAAACACCCCCACGGAGACGGAACCGTCACATATACCGTACTGAAAGGCGACATCGTGCTCGAGAATGTCGATTTCGGATATTCCGAGGACAAGAAAGTCCTGCACGATATCAACATTTACGCGCGTCCCGGGCAGAAAGTGGCTTTCGTGGGCGCTACCGGTGCCGGCAAGACTACGATCACGAACCTGCTCAACCGGTTCTATGACATAGAAGACGGAAAGATCCGTTATGACGGGATAAATGTCAGAAAGATCAGAAAGTCCGATCTCAGACGGTCTCTCGGACTCGTGCTTCAGGACACAAACCTGTTTTCCGGAAGCGTTATGGACAATATCCGCTACGGAAAACTGGACGCAACCGACGATGAATGCATCAGGGCAGCAAAGCTGGCCGGCGCGGACGATTTCATACTTAGGCTTCCTGACGGTTATGCCACGGAGCTGTCCAACAACGGAAGCAATCTTTCACAGGGCCAGCGCCAGCTGATAGCCATCGCAAGAGCCGCGGTCGCCGATCCCCCGGTCATGATACTGGACGAGGCTACCGCTTCGATAGACACCATGACGGAGTCGATAGTCCAGGCCGGAATGGACAAGCTCATGGAGGGAAGGACCGTGTTCGTCATAGCGCACAGACTTTCCACCGTAATGAATTCCGATGTCATAATGGTTCTTGACAAGGGACGTATAATAGAGCGTGGAACGCACGATAATCTAATTGAGCAGAAGGGCGTATACTATCAGCTTTATACCGGCGCATTCGAACTGGAGTAGGTACCGGGTCCCGAGCGGCCTGGCAAATGCTAATGATCCCGGAGGATAGTTCTTTCAGATGTCTAATATTCTTTGGATGTTCTTTATCTCAATGGTGCCGCTCATAGAACTGAGGGGTGCGATACCTTTCGGGGCCGGAATGGGGATACCGGCGTGGATCACATATCTGGTCTGCACCGTAGCCAATATGATACCTGTTCCGTTCATCCTGATCCTCATCAGGCGGATCCTCGAGTTCATGCAGAACTGCAGGGTGGGCCTTTTCAGAAAGGTAGCCGATTTCATTATCAGAAAGGGAGAGAAGAACAAGGAACGGGTGACCAGATACGCCACTGTCGGACTTTTTCTGTTCGTCGCTGTACCGCTTCCCGGAACAGGCGCCTGGACAGGGGCGCTGGTCGCGGCGATGTTGAGAATGAAATTCAAGCATTCGATGATCTCAATCGGTCTCGGCGTTCTGGCGGCAGGCGTGATCATGCTGATTCTGAGCTACGGCATCACGGGCATCATCTCTTTTTTCACCCAGGGCTGACAGGGGATCAATTGTGAACTTTTTGGGAATTCTTGTGTTTCTCGTCCTACGGTCTTGAAACTCAAAAAACGATATGTTATAATTTTACCGTACTTATCAAGAGTGGCTGAGGGACTGGCCCTGTGACGCCCGGCAACCTGCAGAAATGTAAGGTGCCAATTCCCGACAGATGAGCATACCGGTATTCATCATGCCTCGGGGATTCCCCGGGGCTTTTTGATTGGTACAGGAAGACAAATAACGGAGGATATTATCTTATATGAAAAAACTGTTCACATCCGAATCTGTAACCGAAGGACATCCTGACAAGATCTGCGACCAGATCTCCGATGCCGTCCTTGACGAAATACTGAGACAGGATCCCATGGCAAGGGTCGCGTGCGAAACGACATGCACCACCGGGATCATCTATATCATGGGAGAGATAACAACCCATGCCTTCGTAGATTTCCAGGAAGTTGCAAGAAAGACCATTAAGGAGATCGGGTATGACCGTTCCGAGTACGGTTTTGACTGCAATACCTGCGCGATCATCAATTCTGTACACGAACAGTCTCCGGATATAGCCCTGGGCGTTGACAAGTCCGCGGAAGCCAAAAGCGGAGAGACTGATGATATTTACGACACCGGGGCCGGAGATCAGGGAATGATGTTCGGCTATGCCTGCGATGAGACCCCTGAACTTATGCCGCTGCCGATCTCCCTTGCCCACAGACTCGCAAAACGGCTTTCCGCTGTCCGCAAGAACGGTACGCTGCCGTATCTGAGGCCGGACGGAAAGACACAGGTCACCGTTGAATACGATGACGGGAAGCCTAAAAGGATCGATGCGATCGTTGTCTCTTCGCAGCATGACGGCGATGTACCGCTTGAGGCCATACGCATGGATGTCATAGAATATGTCATCAAGCCTGTCATCGACAGCGGGATGGTGGACGGCGACACCAAGATTTTCGTCAACCCGACCGGAAGGTTCGTCGTCGGAGGACCGATGGGGGACAGCGGCCTTACGGGAAGAAAGATAATAGTCGATACCTACGGCGGGTATTCCAGACACGGCGGAGGCGCTTTTTCCGGAAAGGATCCCACGAAGGTGGACAGATCTGCTTCCTATGCCGCAAGATACATTGCCAAGAATATCGTCGCCGCGGGACTTGCCAGAAAGTGCGAGGCACAGATCGCATATGCGATCGGCGTCGCCAGGCCAGTATCGGTCATGATAGACACATTCGGAACCGGGACACAGGACGAGGAGAAGATTCTTGAAGTCGTCTGCGGGCTCATCGATCTTCGTCCGGCGGCGATAATCGAAAGATTCTCGCTCAGAAGACCGATCTACCGCGAGCTCGCGGCATACGGGCACATGGGAAGGGAAGATCTCAGGGCTCCGTGGGAAAACCTTGACATGTCGATCGAACTCAGGACGAAATTCGGACTCTGATTACTTATCTAAGCCCTGGCAGCGCCGGACCTGTTCCGCTCGGAAAAGTCACGCGCCCGGCCAGGGCTGTTTTTGAGGATATATGGATCGAAACGGTGAAGAGACTGTCTGCGAATTCCGCGGGACAGTCGAAGAGATCATATTCAACAACAGCGAGAACGGCTATTCTGTTTTCGTCCTCGACTGCGGAGACAGCGGGATTATTACCGCGGTGGGAAAGATCCCCTTCATATCGGAAGGGGAGAATCTCGCGGTATACGGATCCTGGACGGTCCATCCGGTATACGGGGAGCAGCTTTCGGTGACCTCATTCGAGCGATTTCTTCCGGCCGATACGGATTCAATGCTCAGATACCTTTCGTCCGGGGTCGTCAAGGGTATCGGGCCGAAGATCGCGGGAAAGATCGTCGAAAAGTACGGTATGGATTCATTCGAGATACTGGAAAACCATCCTGACTGGCTGGCGGAGATACCCGGAATCTCAAAAAGGAAAGCTGCGGAGATCTGCGAAAACTTCAAAAACCAGTCCGGAATGAGGTCTGTGATGATCTTCTGCGGAGAGTATTTCGGGACCGGCACAACTGTAAAGATCTACAGAAAATGGGGTCAGGAAGCCGTCGATATTATCCGTTCCGATCCCTACAGACTGTGCGAGGAGATCGACGGGATCGGATTTGAGAAAGCGGACGCGGTCGCCGAATCTATGGGGTTCTCCAGAGATTCCTCATCAAGGATCAGAAGCGGGATAAAATACGTCCTGAACCGCATAGCCCGGAACCAGGGACATACATCGGTTCCGGAGGAGGGAATAGTCAAAATGGCGTCGGAACTCCTTGAAGCGGGGACAGACACCGTATCGGCTTCCGTTGATGAGATGCTTAAGAGCGGCGAACTGTACCGGCTCAGGGACAATGACGGGAGAGAACTGATCTTTCTCAAAGAATACTATCAGGCTGAAAGGTTCATATCCGACAAACTCATGATGCTGTCTTCGGCGGTACTGAAGACCGATCCCGGAGATGCCGAGATGATGATAGAGAAGATCGAACTCAGAGAAGGGATAAGGTATGCTTCCGAACAACGCAGAGCGATCCTCTGCGCTCTTAATGAGAGCGTGTTCATCCTTACCGGCGGACCGGGGACCGGAAAGACAACGGTCGTAAAGGCACTGATCGGGATATTCGAGGACATGGGGCAGAGAGTGGCGCTTGCCGCACCGACAGGCAGAGCGGCACAGAGACTGTCCGAGGCCACTTCCTCCGAAGCCAGAACCATCCACAGGCTTCTGGAGATGATGCGTACGGAAGATGACGGCGAGAACTATTTCGCCAGAAATGAGAACAATCTTCTAGAAGAGGATGTCATAATAGTCGACGAGGCTTCGATGATCGACGTTATCCTCATGTGTGCCCTGCTGAAGGCCGTTAAGAGAGGGGCGCGGATCATCCTGATCGGCGACGCGGATCAGCTCCCTTCAGTCGGTCCCGGCAATGTACTCAGGGACCTGCTGGCATCCGGCTTGTTCAAAACGGTCCACCTTGACGAGATATTCAGGCAGGAGACGAGCAGTCTGATCGTTTACAACGCTCATGAGATAAATACGGGAAACTATCCGGAGACCGGAAGGAAAGACGCGGATTTCTTCTTCATCAAAAGGAGCGATGACGAGAGCATCGCAAAAACGATAGTCGACCTCTGCGCGGTCAGACTGCCGAATAAGCTCGGATACGACTGCATCTCGGACATCCAGGTCATCTCGCCATCCAGAAAGGGAACGGTGGGAGCTGAAAGCCTCAACCTGATGCTTCAGGACGCGCTTAACCCGAGGGCCGATCAGAAGCCGGAGAAGATGCTGTTCGGTACGACGTTCCGCTGCGGCGACAAGATCATGCAGACAAAAAACGATTATGCGGTCCACTGGGAGAAAGACGGTGTCGGCGGCGAAGGAATCTTCAACGGAGATCTCGGCGCGATTGAGGACATCGATCTTCTGAGCGGGAAGATGGAACTGAATTTTGACGGACGCAGGGTGTTCTTCGATTTCGTCCAGTGCGACGAGCTCAGTCACGCATATGCTGTCACGGTCCATAAAAGTCAGGGCAGCGAATATCCGGTAGTCATCATACCCGCCGGTTCATTCGCCCCTCAGCTGAGGACGAGGAACCTTCTGTACACGGCGATCACCAGAGCAAAGAAAATGGTCATCATCGTGGGAAGGCAGGAAGTTATAAGAGAGATGGTCGACAACGACAGGCAGGTCAAGCGCTACACAGGTCTACTTACCATGCTGTCTGACCGGTGAGACGGTTCTGAAATGCCCAAAAGCGAAACCGAAACTTGCTTTTTTCGCTTTTTGGGATTATAATTAAAATGTGTAATTGTTTGTAGTCCGGAATCAGCCGGCAATATAGAATGGCTGCGATCGAATAACGGAAGGAGGACCGGGTTTATGAGCAAAGACATCGGAATAGATCTTGGCACAGCCTCGGTGCTCGTCTATGTAAAGGGGAAGGGTATCGTCCTTAAAGAGCCGTCCGTCGTAGCCATCGACAAAAACACCGACAGGCTTATCAAGGTGGGGCGCGAGGCTCAGCAGATGCTGGGACGCACACCGGGCAATATAGTTGCGATCAGGCCGCTGAGGGACGGAGTAATAAGCCAGTACGAAGTTACCCTGAAAATGATCCAGTACTTCATCCGCCGCGCATGCGGAACGGTGCTGTTCAAGCCGAGGGTCATAATCTGTGTTCCCAGCGGGATCACGGAGGTCGAGGAAAGGGCGGTCGTTGACGCTGCTCGTCAGGCCGGCGCAAAGCGGACATATCTGATCGAAGAGCCTGTGGCCGCGGCGATCGGCGCCGGCATCGACATCTCGATGCCGCGCGGACATATGATTGTGGATATCGGCGGCGGAACGACGGATATAGCCGTCATCTCGCTGGGCGGAGTCGTGGTTTCAGAGTCGATCAAGGTGGCGGGAAACAAATTCGACGAAGCGATTATGCGCTACGTCAGAAAAAGATATAATGTCCTGATCGGTGAAAGGACCGCGGAGCGGATCAAGATCGCGATCGGCACGGTTTGGCCTCTTAAGGAGCCCAGGACGATCGACGTCAAGGGCAGATCGCTGCTGTCAGGGCTTCCCACTCCGGTCCATCTCAACTCAAATGAGATGCCGGACGCTCTGGAAGAGCCCATAACGGCAGTCATCGAGGCGGTTTGCGCCGTCATCGAGCGCACTCCTCCCGAACTGATAGGCGACATAATGTCGGGCGGTATCATAATGACCGGAGGCGGAAGCCTTCTGTACGGACTTGACCGTCTCATTGCCAATGTTACAGGGATAAAGGCAAGAATAGCGGACAAGCCGGAGCACTGCGTCGCCATAGGGACCGGCAAGTCCCTGGAGAATCTCTCGGTCATTCCGGAGGGATCGATCAACATATCCAGGCAGAAGATGCCGAAATATTAATCAAAACACCAGCTGCGGGCCGCTTGTCGGGCCGCAGTACTTATGTGTCTCAATCATCTTTGAATCGAGGGAGAAAAATGAAAAAAGCTGTAGTATACGGCGGCGGGAACATCGGCAGAGGATTCCTGGGCCAGATACTGTATGAAAACGGCTACGAGATCGTTTTCGTGGATGTCGTGAAGGCCATGATCGAGCGGATCAATCAGACGAACAGCTATCCAATAAGGATAGTGTCCAACGAGTGCCAGAACGAGATAACTGTCACAGGATGCCGGGCAGTGACACCGGACGGAGCACCCGACGAGATCGCGGACGCTGATATAATCTTCACTTCGGCCGGAGTCAAGGTGTTGCCGCTGATCGCCCCTGTTATCCGGGAGGGACTGGAGAAAAGGAAAGGAAAAGGCGTCGACATAATCATATGCGAGAATCTTCTGCATGTCGACAGATATCTTTCGGATCTGGTCAAAGGCCCGGAAAACGTCGGATTCGTCGAGGCCAGCGTCGGGAGGATGGTGCCGGTCATGACTCCCGAGATGCAGGACGGGGACATAGCCCGAGTCTGGGTCGAGCCGTTTTGCACGCTTTATGTCGACAGGGACGGATTCAAAAACCCCGTACCGGAGATCAGGGGCATTGTGCCCAGTTCTCCTTTTGAATATCACATACAGAGCAAACTGTTCCTTCACAATATGGGGCATGCGATAGCCGCTTACCGCGGGCTGAACAAGGGGTACGAGTTCATCTGGGAGGCTATGGAGGATCCGGACATCGCTTCCAACGTAAAAGAGGCTATGTATGCCTCGGCGGAGGCTCTGTCAGAAGAATTCGGGGTGGAGCGCTCGTCTGTGACTGCATATGCTGACGATCTCATGTCAAGGTTCAGAAACAGATACCTCGGAGACACATGCAGAAGGGTGGGACGCGATCCGGAAAGGAAACTTGCCCCTGATGACCGTCTTCTCGGCGCTATCAAACTGTGTCTGAAGCACGGGATAAAGACTGACGCGATAAAGAAGGGCGTCGACGCCGCGCTGGATCATCTCGTGGACCTTCAGTGACTTGGATTTACAGGCGTTTCGGGCTGGCGCAGAGCTGGCCACGAACGAAAAACTTTCTTTACTTTTGACCTGAATGGTGGTAAAATACCACTGTTAAAACAATACCTTATTTATCAACCTAGGAGGAAGATCAATGGGACGTAAAAAGATATCCATGGATGGCAATACTGCCGCCGCTCATGTGAGCTATGCATTTACTGAAGTGGCCAGCATCTATCCGATTACCCCTTCGAGCGTCATGGCCGAACTGACCGACGCATGGAGCGCTACAGGGCTTAAGAACATATTCGGCGACAAGGTCAATGTTATCGAGATGCAGTCTGAGGCCGGTGCAGCCGGCGCAGTTCACGGCTCCCTTGCCGCCGGCGCTCTCACGACCACATTCACAGCATCACAGGGACTCCTTTTGATGATTCCCAATATGTATAAAATCGCAGGCGAGCTCCTTCCGTGCGTGATCCATGTTTCAGCGCGCTGCGTCGCTTCCCATGCGCTTAACATCTTCGGCGACCACAGCGACGTGTATGCCTGCCGCCAGACCGGCTTCGCCATGCTCGCGGAGTCCAACCCTCAGGAAGTAATGGATCTCGGCGCCGTGGCGCATCTCTCCACTATCCGCGGCAGAGTCCCGTTCATCAATTTCTTCGACGGATTCAGGACCAGCCATGAGATTTCCAAGATAGAAGCCTGGGACTACCAGGATCTTGCGGATATGATAGACATGGATGCTGTCGCAGCGTTCCGTTCGAGAGCTCTCAATCCCGAGCATCCCGTTCTCCGCGGTTCTGCGGAAAACGGCGATATCTTCTTCCAGCACCGCGAGGCCTGCAACGAATACTACAACAGACTTCCCGCGATCGTAGAAGACTATATGAACCAGGTCAACGCCAAGATCGGCACCAACTACAAGCTTTTCAATTACTACGGCGCTCCGGATGCCGACAGAGTCATCATCGCGATGGGTTCTGTCTGCGACGTCGCTGAAGAAGTGATCGACTACATGCTCGCCGCGGGCGAAAAAGTCGGACTCATCAAAGTCCGTCTCTACCGTCCCTTCTGCGCCGACAAACTTATCGAGGCGATTCCGGAGACCGTCAAGAAGATTGCCGTTCTCGACAGGACCAAAGAGCCCGGTTCTCTTGGAGAACCTCTTTATCTCGATGTCGTCACCGCGCTCGCGACGAAGGGCAAGACCGGCATAAAGGTCGTCGGCGGACGCTACGGGCTTGGTTCAAAGGATACTCCTCCTCAGAGCATTTTCGCAGTATACGAGAATCTCAAGGCGGACGAGCCCAAGGCGAACTTCACCATAGGAATCGTTGACGATGTCACCGGATGCTCGCTCGAGGAAAAGCCGGCTCCCGACACTTCGCCCAAGAGCACCATCAGCTGCAAGTTCTGGGGCCTCGGCGGAGACGGAACGGTCGGCGCAAACAAGAACTCCATAAAGATAATCGGCGACCATACGGACAAGTATATTCAGGCGTATTTCCAGTATGACTCGAAGAAGACAGGCGGTATCACGATATCGCACCTGCGCTTCGGCGACGAGCCCATCAAATCCAGCTACTATATCACGAAGGCCGACTTCGTTGCATGCCACAATCAGGCATACATAAGAAAGTACGATATCGTAAGCGATGTCAAGCCCGGCGGAACTTTCCTTCTCGACTGCCAGTGGAGCGATGAGGAGCTCGATGCCCATCTTCCCGCCTCTGTAAAGGAATATATCGCCAACAACGGCATCAAATTCTACACCATCAACGCTACGAGCCTTGCGATCAACAAGATCGGAAACGCGAAAGTCAAGAACACCATACTTCAGTCCGCATTCTTCTCTCTTGCCAAGATCCTTCCCAAGGACGAGGCGATCGAGTACATGAAGAAGATGGCATACAAGTCGTATATCAAGAAGGGCCAGGCGATGGTCGATCTCAACTACGCGGCCATCGATGCCGGCGCAGACGCTTTCACCGAGGTGAAGGTTCCCGATTCATGGAAGAAATGCGCTCCCGACAAGCCTGAGGCTCCCGCAGAGAGCGACCGCAAGGATCTTGAGAAATTCGTAAACTCCGTCGTGAAGCCTGTCAACAGAATGAACGGAGACAAGCTTCCCGTATCCGCATTCGTCGATTATGCCGACGGAACATTCCCGCAGGGCGCGGCCGCATTTGAAAAGCGCGGTGTTGCCGTATTCGTTCCCGAGTGGAATCCCGAGAACTGCATCCAGTGCAACCAGTGCTCGTTTGTCTGCCCGCACGCTACGATCCGTCCGTTCCTGATGGATGAGAAGGAAACCGCAGCAGCTCCCGCATCGACCAGAAAGGCCCAGGCAAAGGGTAAGGGCCTTGAGAATTATTCATTCACCATGAGCGTCAGCCCGCTCGACTGTATGGGCTGCGGACTCTGCGTGAACGTATGTCCCGCAAAGACCAAGGCTCTTACGATGAAGCCTCAGGAAACGCAGGCTGACCAGCAGGCAGCATTCGACTATGCCGTCGCAAACGTCACGAAGAAAGAGACCTCGTTTGCCGACACGACCATCAAGGGCAGCCAGTTCAACCAGCCGCTGCTTGAGTTCTCCGGCTCATGCGCAGGATGCGCAGAGACTTCCTATGCACGTCTTATAACTCAGCTCTTCGGCGAGCGCATGTATATCTCGAACGCCACCGGATGTTCTTCGATCTGGGGCGGCTCCGCACCTGCTACGCCTTACACCGTGAACAGGATCAGCGGACGCGGCCCAGCATGGGCCAACAGCCTCTTCGAGGACAATGCGGAGCACGGTCTCGGCATTTACCTCGGACAGAAGACTATCCGCAACAGACTTATCGGCTACGTTGAGGAAATGATGGCTTCCGACAAGGCTTCGGATGAGTTCAAGGCCGCGGCTCAGGCATTCCTTGATACGAAAGACAGCAGCAAGGCAAATGCCGAACCCACCAAGAAACTCATTGAGGAACTCGAGAAGGCAAAGGCCGCGGGATGCGCTATCGCTCCCAAGATCCTCGCTGAAAAGGATTATCTCGCGAAGAAATCCATCTGGATATTCGGCGGCGACGGATGGGCATATGACATCGGATTCGGCGGACTCGATCATGTTATCGCGACCGGCGAGGATGTCAACATCATGGTATTCGATACCGAGGTCTATTCCAACACTGGCGGACAGGCTTCGAAGGCCTCCAACATCGGTCAGGTGGCTCAGTTCGCGGCAGCGGGCAAATCCATAGGCAAGAAGAACCTCGCCGAGATCGCCATGTCCTACGGCTACGTCTACGTGGCACAGGTCGCGATGGGCGCGGATATGAACCAGACCCTCAAGGCGATCTGCGAGGCGGAAGCTTATGCAGGACCTTCGATAGTCATCGGCTACGCTCCCTGCGAGATGCACGGAGTAAAAGGCGGAATGACCAACTGTCAGGCAGAGATGAAGAAGGCCGTCGAGGCTGGATACTGGAACACATTCAGATTCAATCCCGCACTCAAGGCTGAAGGAAAGAATCCCTTCACTCTCGACAGCAAGGCTCCTACAGCGGATTACAAGGAGTTCATCACCGGCGAGACCAGATACAGCCGTCTGCAGCAGCAGTTCCCCGAAAGGGCTGAAAAACTGTTTGCCAAGGCAGAGGAAGCTTCAAAGGCTAAATACAACAGACTCACGAAACTTGTCGACCTCTACTCGGTAGACGAGTGACGCAGTGATCTGACCGGACATACCCGGAAATATCATTATCCCCGCAGAACTCCGTGGTTCTGCGGGGATATCTTATAATTTTAAGCTTTACGGGAGAAACAATCATGAGAAATTACGTTTATCCGCGTCCTCAGCGCATATCATACGCCGCCGGGACGTTCAGACCGGCTCAGAGACCGGTGCTGTTTTTTGAAAAGGGAGATACCGAAGATCTGTTCAGAGTGGTCAGCATGTTTTCCGACCAGCTCGTCTCACGCACCGGGATAGTGTGCTATCCTGTGGCGGACCACCTCGGCAGGCTCAGCGCAGACATTGTTTTCGAAAATGCCTCATTTGACAGCAGGGAACACTATGAGATCGAGATCGGAGACAGGATCACGGTGAGGTTCTGCGATCCCGAAGGCGCTTTCCGCGCGACGGAGACTCTGATCCAGCTGTTTGAGATCAACGGCACAGAGATTCCGAAGCAGAAGATCGAAGACTGGCCTTCAATAGAGCGCCGCGGTTTTATGCTGGACATCAGCCGCGGTAAAGTCCCGAAGCTGGAGAAACTCTTCAAAACGGTAGACCTTCTTGCAAGGCTGAAGATGAACGAGTTTCAGCTGTACCTGGAGACATTCGCGTTCGAGTATTCTGAATTTCCGGAATACAGCGACAAACTCGACGCGCTCACGCCGTTTGAGATACTTCAGCTCTCAAACTATGCAAAGGAGAGATATGTTGACCTTGTTCCCAATCAGAACAGCTTCGGCCACCTGACGAACTGGCTCGATCAGCCCGAACTGTCCAAACTCAGGGTATCAGATCACCCGGGATGCGCTTCGCTCAATCCGATAGACCCGGAATCGCTTGAATTCGTAGACAGGCTTTATTCTTCGCTCCTGCCGTCTTTCTATTCTGATTTCATCAATGTCGGATGCGATGAGGTCGGCGGACTTGAGGGCGGCAAGTGCGCCGAAGAAGCTAAAAAATACGGCGCCCTGAAAGTATATATGGATTTCCTGACCAAGATAAACGATATCGTAAAGTCGCACGGAAAGACGACTATGTTCTGGGGAGATATCCTTCTTTCACATGAAAACGATCCCGAGGTCATAAACAGGCTGCCCAAGGATATGATCCCTCTGGTCTGGGGATACAACGGGGACGACAGCTTCGACAGAAATGCGGCTCTGATGGAAAAGCTCGGCTACAAATACTATATCTGTCCCGGAACGAGCAGCTGGATCGCGATGTTCCCGGATCTGAAGAACTCGAATAAGAATGTGCTGGACGGTGTCGACTGCGCGGTCAGACATCACGCCGGAGGCGTCCTGATGACTGAATGGGGAGACTTCGGACACATCCAGTTCGATTTCGCCATGCAGATGGGCATGATCTATGCGGGCGCCATGAGCTGGAACTATGAGGCCAACAAGGACTTTGAAGCGGTGTGCGATTTCGCGGATGATGTCGTTTTCATGTCGCGCAACGTTAAAGTCGGGGAACTGATCCTCAAAGGGGCTTATGCATACGACCCCAATTACTTCTGGGCATATGTGAAGGATTTCAAGGACAACAGAGATCCAAAGAAGGACGGAACGTTCTGCGAGGAGCATTATAATCAGGTCAAGGAGACGATGAGATCGATCGAGGAGGAAGCTTCAAGGATCGAGTCAGATGCCTGGGATGCGGATCTGTTCAAGAGAGAGATAATACTCTCCGCTCAGCTGTACAGTTTCATGTCCGATTTCATGCTGCTCCGTCTGGAATATGACAAAAACGGCTCCATCGAGGACAGAGAAACGAAATTCAAAGATTTCTTCGATGAATACGATCGCCTTCAGAAAGGCATAAAGGAGTGTTGGAACGCCAGAAACAAGGAAAAGGGCAACGACAGGATGTTCTCCTTTATGGACAGCGCGTTCGAAAACATGAAAAAAGAATTCTCCGGTAAGAAATAAAACAAACAGCAAAAAAGACCGGCTGTGCTCGATTTAAAGAGCACAGCCGGATCTTTCGTTTCAGAACATATACAATCTACTGGAACCGATACGTTCCTCAGTTCATACCCTTACGATGCCTTCCCACTCTTCCGGGATCACCGCGCCGAGAAGTTTTGCCACAGTCGGAGCTATGTCAAGGATGGAAAGACCCTCGATCTCCATCCCGGGTCTGAAATCTTTCCCCCGGAAAAACAGGGGAATGTTCATATCTTCGGGAATGTCCATATGGTGATCTCTTCCGTGTCCGCCGTGGTCGGCTGTGACGATCACCGTCCATTCGTCATCAAGAGTGTCTATGATCTCGCCGGCAAGGTTCCATGTGCTTTTCACGGCTTCGATGAATTCGCTGCTCATCCAGCCCCTGGTGTGGCCGACGATATCGGTCCAGCCGAAGTATGTAAACACGAAATCGGGACTTCTCGTAGCCAGATACCGCAAGGTCTCGTCTTTTACCATTCTGTCAAGAAGGTAGTATTTGTCGTAGTCGTAGTCCTGCGTAAGATAGTGGTGCTTGATGTTCCCGGGGTGATACAGATCTCTGAACTCGTCCCAGCTGTTCATGAAGGCGCAGTGTTTGTCCGCGTAGAAAAGGACGTCGAAAAGTCCATCCAGCTGGACGGGCATGGGAGTGAATTCATTTGTGTTCACTCCGTGAAGGTCCGGATTTACGCCGTAGAAAAGCGAGACGTGCGCGGGAAGAGTGACCGGCGGGCAGACCGTCCGGGCCGCGAGCGATCCCGCTGACTCACTGATGAAACGCTCCGCTCTGGAGATGCCTTTGAGCGAGTCTGGTCTCATACCGTCTATAACGATGAGCAATACTTTCATGTGTTTCTTCGGCAGCCGTTCCGCAAGTTGCTTCGGTACGGAAAGCGGCTGCCCGCCGCAGAATCTGCGGATCCTGCGGGATCCTCCTGTCGGAAATTGTTCCTGCTCCGGCGGAGCAGAGAGAGGGTTCCATAAGCTGACCCGTTTTTGATCAAGTCGGGATCATGTTATTTCTACACCCTTGCCGTCCCTTCCCAGTTTTCGGGAATTCCGACGCCGAGAAGTCTGGCTACTGTCGGGGCTATGTCGATGGTCTTCAGGTCGGGGATCTCTTTACCGGGTTCAAAGTCCTTCCCCCTGAACAGCACGGGAACGAGCATGTCCTCTGGTATGTCGTCGCTGTGATCTCTGCCGTGTCCCCCGTGGTCCGAAGTGACGATGGTGGTATAGCTGTCATCAGTGACGCCGAGCACATGATAAATGCAGTCCCATGATCTCTGCACGGCGTGCAGGTATCTCTCGCTCATCCATCCGTAGTCATGGCCGGCGGCGTCCACCCATCCGAGATATACGAAGCAGAAATCCGGATCGAACTCTTTTATGTAGCGAACGGCCTCTTCGGCTATGTATTCGTTGGTGAGCTCGCTGCTCCTTTCGCGCGCCATGTAGCTGTGCCTGATATGGCCCACGCGGTACAGGTCTCTGAGCTCGTCCCAGTTATAGAATATTGCGCATTTCTTTCCCGCCGCGTGGAGGATGTCGAAAAGTCCGTCCACCGGATCCGCCATGGGAGTGAAGATATTCGTGGTGATCCCGTGTCTTTCGGGCGGAACGCTGTGGAATATCGAAACGTGGGACGGGAGCGTAATGGGCGGATATACTGTCCTTGCCCTGAGAGAGCCGGCGGATTCCGCGATATACCGCTTCGGCTTTTCGAACTGTTCGAATGAGTCGTATCTCATTCCGTCGACCAGGAACAATATCACTTTCATATCAGGCTTTTTCCCTCCCATTCAGCCGGCGCGTCGATCCCCAGGATCGCAGCCGCGGTCGGTGCGATATCCATTATAGAGACCCCGTCGAGTTCTTTCCCGGGGCTGAACGGCTTTCCCCTGAAAAACGCCGGTATGATCATGTCCTCTGGAGCGTCTGTTCCATGAGACCTGCCGTGACCACCGTGGTCGGCGGTAACGATAACGCATGTGTCGTCATCGGTCACTTCAAGGATGCGGTAAATGCTTTCCCATGATTTTTCGACCCCGAGCATGTACTCGTCGCTCATCCAGCCGTAGTTGTGGCCCGAGGAATCCGGCCATCCGAGATAGGTGAATATCAGGTCGGCATTGTATTCACGGATATAATCTATCGTTGCCCTCGTGACGTTCTCGGTCCTGACGTCGTATGTCTTTTCACGGGCCATCAGCACATGCTTTATATGCCCCGGACGGTATATGTCCCTCAGCTGTTCCCAGGAGTAGAATATCGCGGCTTCCTTTTTGCTGTTGTGAACGATGTCGAAAAGACCGTCGACAGGCCTGACCATGGGCGTAAAAGTGTTTGTGAGTATCCCGTGCCTTTCCGGAGGGACGCTGTGGAACAGCGACATGTGGCAGGGCAGGGTCACCGACGGAAATACCGTTCTGGCATTAAGCGTCCAGGAGGATTCGCTCATAAACCGCGAGACCTTTTCGTTTCCTTCGAGGGCGTCGGGCCTCATTCCGTCTACAAGGATCAGTACAACTCTCATTACCTTATTCTCCGTTTGATCATTTGATTCTATGATAACTTAACGGGAACGGCATGTCAATAGAACATCGGATGTTTTCAGCTTCGCTTTGTTCCGGATACGGGAGATGTTTAGCAGTGATACCGTTCGCGCCCAAGGGCAGCAAGCGCCCCCGTTTATGATCCGAAGTCCGAAAACAGCTGTTTCACGGTGTTGATTTTACCGGTCCGATTTGCTATAATCTATAAAATACAATAAGGACAGATTCCGGCAGACAGGGAGGATGAAAATGGCATACTTTTACGATGAACCTTCACGTACATTCAGCGAATATCTTCTTATCCCGGGCTATTCGGGTACTCAGTGCATTCCCGCAAACGTGTCTCTGCGGACACCTCTCGTCAAATTCCGAAAAGGCGAAGAGCCGGCGCTGTCCATGAACATACCTCTCGTTTCCGCAATCATGCAGTCTGTCTCGGATGACAATATGGCCGTGTCGCTGGCAAAAGAAGGCGGCGTGTCGTTTATCTACGGGTCTCAGCCGATAGAGGAACAGGCGGAGATGGTGAGAAAGGTCAAAAACTACAAGGCCGGTTTCGTGACCTCGGACTCCAACATAAGGCCTGATCAGACACTGGCCGACGTTATCGCCCTCAAGGAGAAGAACGGACACTCGACAGTTGCCGTCACCGAAGACGGAACAGGTACAGGCAAACTTCTCGGAATAGTGACCGGAAGGGATTACAGAGTCTCACGCATGCCGATGGATAAAAAAGTATCGGAGTTTATGACTCCGTTCGACCGTCTGATAGTGGCATTCGACGGGACCTCGCTTAAAGAGGCCAACGACATAATCTGGGAACACAAGCTGAATTCGCTTCCGATCATCGACAAGCAGAGGAATCTGATATCCTTCGTCTTCAGAAAGGACTATGAGCAGCATAAGGAGAATCCGGCCGAGCTGCTTGATTCCAGCAAGAGATATGTAGTCGGCGCAGGCATAAATACAAGGGACTACGAGCAGAGAGTTCCGGCGCTCGTAGACGCCGGAGCGGATATACTCTGCATTGATTCGAGTGAAGGTTTCACCGAATGGCAGAGGATAGTGATCAGTTATATCAGAGACAAATACGGGGATACAGTTAAGGTCGGTGCGGGGAATGTCGTTGACAGCGAGGGATTCAGATTCCTTGCCGAGGCCGGAGCCGATTTCGTAAAAGTCGGCATAGGCGGCGGTTCCATCTGCATAACGCGCGAGACCAAGGGAATAGGACGCGGTCAGGCTACTGCGGTCATCGATGTCGCGAAGGCCCGGGACGAATACTTCCGCGAGACCGGCGTATATGTGCCGATATGCTCCGACGGAGGCATAGTGCTTGACTACCACATAACTCTCGCGCTGGCGATGGGAAGCGACTTCTGCATGCTCGGAAGGTATTTCGCCAGATTTGACGAGAGCCCTTCCAACAAGGTAATGGTAAACGGCAATTATATGAAGGAATACTGGGGCGAGGGAAGCGCAAGGGCAAGGAACTGGCAGAGATACGATCTGGGCGGCGCTGCCAAACTGTCTTTCGTAGAGGGCGTGGACTGTTATGTGCCTTATGCGGGACCGCTTCACGACAACCTTCAGACCACTCTTTCAAAAATAAAATCGACCATGTGCAACTGCGGTGCGCTCACGATCTCCGAACTTCAGGAAAAAGCGAAGCTGACTCTTGTAAGCAGCGTTTCCATAGTTGAGGGCGGAGCTCACGATGTAGTTGTCCGCGACGTGAAGCAGTGACAAAGCGCAGAAAAACCGGCCGGTGCGGTGAGACAATCTCTCTCCGCACCGGCCTTTTTTCTATGGAAAAATGGGCGCATATCAGACAGTTATGTTTCTTCCGAAGAAATCGTACAGCCTTCTGCGGTAGTCCGGAGCCGTGTCGAAAGCGGCGTGTCCGTGACCTTCGTATATGTGGATCTCGGCGCATGCGCTGCGGTCCAGCCTTTCGAATATCTCTTCGGCGGCATCCGGTCCGAGCACGGCGTCATCACGGGCACCGAGGACGAGGACGGGGCACTCTATCCTGCCGATGTCGTCAAGGGCATCGAAACCACGAATGCCGCGGGCAAGTATCCCGAATCTCTTCAGATCTTCGTCTGTAACTGCGCCAGCCGCTTCAACGAGGGCGTCACGGCAGCGGCGGAATACTTCCGCAGGGTAGATCATCTCTCCGAATGAAAGATATAATCCGGTACAGTCCCCCTTTTCTGCCAGTGCGATCCATTTACTGACTGTACCGGACGAGAAGGCCGTTTCATGAGCCGAGGCGGATCCGAGCGCAAGCCTGCCGACCAGGTCCGGACGCAGTGCGGCAATGATCATCGCGATCATTCCGCCCTGAGATGCGCCGAACAGGCAGACTTTCCGCAGGCCGAGCAGATCCATGACCTCCGCGGTGTCCCGCGCCATGTCTCTAACGGAGTATTCAGCGGGAAGTTCGGTCCTCCTGTCGAAAACATAGACAGTATAATCCTTCCTGAACCTGCCGTATGCCGCTGCGACCGTGTCAGCCGAACCCATCACGCTGCTTATGCTGAGTCCGGGAAGGATGACAAGCGTTCTTTTTCCTTTCCCGAACCGGAAATAATTCATTGAATAAGAACCGGTCTGAACTGATTCGATAATGATGCTCATTTTGTTTTCCTTTAACAAAGGCCGCACACGGTGCGGCCTTTTGGATCGATCTTTACGGGTGAAGATATACGGTCTGCTGTCTCCGTGACATGTCAGAAGATCAGTTGGTTTCGCCGATCTTTTCCATCTGAAGCTTGAAAGCCTTTATGAAAATGGGGAGCTGAGACTGGACTTTCGCGAAATGGGTCGCGAAAGAGGTGCTTTGAGAACCTATCGGTCCTCTGAGGACCGCATCGCAGGGCATTCCGAGCATACGACCGTAGATCCAGGCCGCATCGATTTTGATGTTCCGGGAGATCATATCGATCATTTTCCTAGACTGCGGGTCGTTTGCATAGCGTCCCTTGAGGACGACATCGAAGTAAACGGGCTGAACTTCCTTGTATGACTCGTATGCGAGAGCCTCCATGACCGCTCCGCAGCGCTCCGGGCTTTCGACAGTCTTCGGCACCATCAGAATGCTGTACTGGTCGTGGACATATGTGTAGTATTCTTTCTGTGCCTCGTCGTACTTCGGAACAGGCAGTATCCCGTATTCGTCCTGCATATTGCGGAACTGTTCGGATTCGGCATAACGGAGGTGGAGCATAGCGAGAAGTACGTTGCCGTTGGCAAACATGTCTCTTGCGACATCGAATCCCGCGGAGCCCTGAAAGTCGAATGTCCCGGTGTTGTCGTAAAGAAGCGCATAGAGTTTGTCAAAGACGTTCGAGATCTTTTCCTTGTCCTGAGAGGTGAATTCGAACCAGCCTTCGTCGTCCTTGGTTAGAAGGCTCATGTCGCATGAGCTCCAGAACATATCGCAGTTCTCGTAATGATTTATGGCCAGTCCGTACTGGTCCTCCTCGTCTCTCTCGTCATCGCCGTTGAGAGATTTGTATAGGGAGGGGATCAGCTGGCTGACATAGTCCATCGTCCAGCGGCCTTCTTCGACTACACTGTAAAGGTCCTCGACTTTCTCGTCTTCACCGAGGTCCTTATTGTAATACGTGACGAACATCAGTCTGGAAAGGGAAAGACACGGGGCACCGGTAATGCTGTAAAGGCTGTCATCTCCGAGCTGGGCCTCCTTGATCCAGAGCTGGGCCCACCAGACATTTGTCGGGTCGAGATAGGTCTCTATGCCGTTGTCGTAAAGATTGAGCACGTATCCCTGTGTTACCATCGGCGTCCCGTCTATCACTGATGCGGCGACTATATCGTAGGTCTGGTCGCCTGAGTTTACCATAAGGCCGACCTTTTCGTTTATCTTGTCAAGATCTTCGTTGATAAGCTTCAGCTCGATGCCGAGATCCTCGTTTATCTTCATGGTGCGGTTGTATATGGAGTCATTGACCGGATCGTTGGTCAGTTCATCCGCGATCAGCTCCACTGCCCCGGCCCAGTTGGCCCAGCTGGTGGGATCGTTCTCGATCGTCCTTGCCAGGACCGTAACCTGTTTTCCTTCGTAGTCCAGCTCTGCGAGTCTCGGGTCCACCGGGTCGAGATAAGTCGTTATGTCCCCGGAGGCCGCGGTACCGTCCGGCCCCGCCGTTGATGAGCCTCCTTCTGCGGTAGTGTCAGTCCCCCCGCTGTCAGCGGAAG